>JANOPX010000001.1:0-2954 GCA_031422115.1 Chamaesiphon sp. VAR_4_metabat_408
GGTCGGTTTCACCAAACCAACCGTCTCAAACAACCTATGCTTTGAGGGGGGGTTTGGGGGGGGGACACTCCCCCACCCAATGGGGGGTCTGGGGGTCAGAACCCCCAGATCCGGGTTCTGCCCTCACCAGCAACAATCGCCACCCACAAGTATTTATCATTTACCGCTTTTGCTTAGTACAAGTAGTCACTTTAACAAGGGTACGATCTAGAGTCTAAATTAACGATCTTCTTCGCTAATTTCCATCAGAGGACTGAATTATGCTCAGTGGCATTCCCAGACTGATTCTGCCATAACCGATCTAGAACGGTTTCAAGTGCCCAAAGGATAACGCTCTGTCTGCACTGCTTCAGCGAATCTGCGATAAGACATACCGAAGCCTGTCATAATCATCCTTGAGAATCAGACTAACGGTTCTTCCAGCCGTCACAAGCCAAGATCTGTCTCTAGATCGCAAATGATGGATTTCGCGGATTGTAGCGGCTGTCAGGGCTTCTACAGGCGCACCCTGTACCTGTAGCAATGTCCGCAAAAATTCTAATTTTTCGCTAAATTTGATAATCTCATCAGGATTACACTGATATACCCCCTGATGGATTTGCGGTGGGCGTGGTGGTAAATATTGATACATCTGCCCTCGCTCGTCTTCAAACCCAATTATCGCCGCTCTAAATTCGGTTTTGAGCATGGCAAATATCTGGGGTTGCTCTTCGCGCAATTCGTCGAGGGACATCCCCAATGCACGAGCGCGATGTACGGAATCGATCGGCGCAGTGGTAGCATGATAAACCACCGCAAAAATCTGATTGCCCGATTCTTCATCCTGCGCTTTGACGATACTCCCAAAGGTGGGCATTACTGCTAGTTTGAGATCTTCTGGCTCTAGACATTGAGCCAGAAATTCACATGTCGATGTCTCGATTACCTCGGCGATATGCTCAGGATTTTTGGCACCAGTGCTGAATTGTGGGAGGGGGAGACGCATGGGGGATGGGGGGATGGGGAGATGGGGAGATGGGGAGATGGGGGGAGTTCACTGTTGGCGTTAGCCTTGCCTTTGGCATTGCGTAAGCGAAGCATCTGCCTGCGCAGAAGCCGAAGTGAGCGAAGCCCTTTGGAGATAGTGAGAGGGGGGTTAGCTTTTAAAAACCGATTGGGGAGTATTTTAGACGATCGATTAATCAGGAGATGGTAAATTGAAGAAGTTGACAAAGCCTCTTCTGTGGAGAATAGATCGAATGACAACCTGGCGATTAATTCCCACCATTGAGACTAGTGGAGAGATCCAAATGGCGATCGATAGTTGGTTGCTCCATCAACATATTTTAGGACAAATTCCGCCAACATTACGCTTTTATACTTGGGCTAGTCCGACAATTTCGCTCGGCTATCATCAACGTCATTATCCCGAACATTGGCAGACTCTCACCTGGCAAGATAAATCAATCGATCTAATTAAACGTCCGACGGGCGGGCGGGGAGTATTGCATCAAGGCGATTTGACCTACGCACTAATTATATCTGGCTTAGTGGGCAAGCGATCGGATATATATCGACAGATTTGTCAATTTTTGCTCGATGGTTGGCGACAGATTGGGATAGACTTAGATTATGGAAGCGCGGGAAAGGGTTATATTCACAATCCTAATTGTTTTGGTACGGCGACTAGTGCCGATCTAATTTGTCGAGATGGTTATAAATTAATCGGTAGTGCCCAACTAATTAAATCCGGGGCAATCCTCCAACATGGTTCGATGCGACTCAATCCCAACTTAGATTTATTTGAACGAGTATTTGGCGAACTTATTAATCTACCCCCTGCGCCGATTTCAGATCTAGCGCACGATCGAATTATTGACAGCCTAATTACGGCGGCTGAAAATCATTTTCAGATAAAATTTGAGATTGAACCATTGACCGATCGAGAATGGTCACAAATTCTCGATCGACAGATCTAAGATCGTACCAAAGTAGGGGGAGATTATCTATTAGACTTCTTTCAAAAGTCCAAACACAATCTTTTTCAATACTGTTTTCATCTGAAATTGTCCCTATTCCCTATTTCCTAACTATTTAATTATGTCAAAAATTTATGTCCTTTACCATGATAACTGCCCGGATGGATTTGGGAGTGCCCTCGCTGCTTATTTAAAGTTTGGCGATAAAGCTGAATATATCGGCGTAAAACACCAACAAGATCCACCAGAGATGGCAGCAGGATCTGATGTTTATATTCTAGACTTTAGTTATCCGCGACAGGTGATGGAACAACTACTAGAACAGCATGTTCAGGTGATCACTCTAGACCATCATAAAACAGCCCTAGAAGCTTTATTAGGTTTACGCGGTGCCTTATTCGATCTGAATCGTTCTGGGGCGATGATTAGCTGGGAATACTTTCATCCCGATCGCGAAATTCCCGATTTATTTAGACATATTCAAGATCGCGATTTATGGCAATGGAAATTGGAAGGTACGGGCGAAATTGGTGCAGGGCTGCAATTACTGCCACAAAAGTTTGATGTTTGGATTGACTTACTCGCACCTGAAGGTTTAGAGCAGTTGCGAAAAAATGGTGCGACTATTCTTAGTTATCACACTAAGGAAATTAAAGGAATGTTAAAACATGTCTATCTAGATAATCTACCGCCTTATCAAACCATCACGGGAGAGTGGAAAGCCGGATTTCAACTTCCACTAATTAATTGTTCCAATTATGATATCGTTTCCGAACTATGTCACAAAATGCTCGAAGAATATCCAGATTATCCCGTCGTCGCTAGCTGGTTGAGAGGCAAGTCGAATATCTCTTACTCACTGCGTTCTCAACCTGATTTTGACTGTTCAGAAATCGCTAAATATTATGGAGGTGGGGGACACAAAAATAGTGCTGGGTTTAAAATTGCTATTTAAAATATTATCGACAACAAATTAATGAATTCTAATTTACAGCA
>JANOPX010000002.1:0-3721 GCA_031422115.1 Chamaesiphon sp. VAR_4_metabat_408
AAAATACTCTAGCCAAACTCGAAATTGATACCATCCAGCGTCATTAATTGACTTCGCCAGACAATGATTTTTAACCATGTTCTTAATCCGCAAATCTTCGTAGACCACTACATCGTTAGATGTGATTACGCATCGTGCCAATTTAATAGCATGATCTTTACGCTGCCTACTTATTTTGAGGTGAACTCTAGCTAACTTGACTCTAGCTTTACGTCGATTGCTAGAACCCTTTACTTTGCGTGAAACTAGCCGTTGCGACCGCTTCATCTTTACTTCAGCAGTCCGATAGAACCGAGGGTTCTCAACTTTGTTACCTAGTGAATCAGTATAGAAACTTTCCAACCCAACATCTAAACCAATGGTTTTGTGAGTTGGCTGTAGAACTTCCTGCTGGGCGGGTGACCACTGCCCGAGCACTCTGTCTACTTGGATGCAGAATTGAACGTAGTAGCCATCGGCACGTTTAACCAATCTCACCCGCTTAATTTGGTCTGGCTGATAGAAGTTAAGGTCACGAGTACCTTTCATTTTCAATCTACCAATCCCATTTTTATCGGTGAAGGTTATCGACTTACGACCGCCTTGGTGGCGCGCTTCGCGTTCGTCAGCTAACTTCCATCCAGAGGTTTTATATTCAATGGAGCGGTTATCTTTCTGAAACTTAGGGAAACCCTTAAGTCCAGCTATTTTCTTCTTGCAGTTGTCAACTGGGCGGGTGACCCGACCAGTATAGAACCTAGCAATTGCTGACCATGCCCGTTCTGCACTAGCTTGTCTAGCCATCGAGTTTAATTTATCAGCAAAGGGAAATTCATGAGCCAATACAGCGCAATATTTATTGAGGTCATATTGAGACTTGCCCAATCCATCGATCCAAAAGCGCAAGCATTTGTTTCTGATAAATTGGACAGTCCGCAATGCTTCATCAACAGCGGTGAATTGCTGTGATTTTCCGTAAGCTTTAAACTCTAAAACGATCATGATTAATTACTGGGTTCGACCTATATTTATATTAGCACAGTCCACATAAATATGCCAAACATCGTAATGATTGTCTTGGGGTTAGCAAGGAATTTGTTCGCTACTTCATCCATCCGCCACCCTTCCACTAGAAGAATGCTTCATGTCTTGTGGCGGTCTGGTCGGGTCACCCGCCCAGTATGGAATCAGCATCTCACAGCTAGGCGGGTCACCCGCCCAGCACGCCTCTACATCCCCGCGCTGAAGCGACGGGGTTTTCCGGCGTTTCCGATAAATAACCCGATCGTTTCTTTCGCCCAGTCCCCCCGTCCCCCCGTCTCCCCCTCACCCACAATAGTAGGTTTATTTACGCCGCAGAGTACTAGGATCATTCCTGTGGCACACCACCCTTCGACTTTCTTGGCTGAACAAAATCTTGTTTGAATTGTTTGCTGCGGAGATTATTGATTTTACTACTGACTTGCCTCTGGACATCAACTCGATTGACGCGCTTGCTATAAATATTTAGGTATTTGATGGCATCTTCGATGTAGCCAGAGTTTTCTTTTGCCCTAGCGAGGGTGAGATAGTCTTGAGTCGCGATCGTCGGGGAGATCTCATTGTAACTTTTGACCAGTTGGGGGATGACAATAGTCGAGAGGAAGACGAGAAATATCAGGGATACTTTGGCTTCTGCTTTGGATTGTTCGACCATATACATCGCCAATCCAAAAAACATCACCATGATGATCAACATCAGTAATAAATAGGGATCTTGGAGTAGTATATTCACTCCCTGTCCAACGTCACTATTATTCCGACCGATCGCAAAGCCGACTATTACCCCCGTAATCGGTAGCGTAAATTGTCTTACGTTAGGCCCTTTGCCACTTAAATGAAAGATCAGTGATACGACACTGGCAATACCCGCGATGATAGTCAAGTAATTCATTCTTCACACCCCAGTTTTGGATTAACTGCTGACTATGAACAGTTAGCCATATTTTGTTACATATCGCGAGTAATATTAACACGCATCAGGTTATTTTTTCTGTGATAAAAGTGGCGCGGCGGCGAGAAGTTCTTTCGTATAATCCGCTTGGGGGTTACGGAAAATTTCCTGCGTATTGCCCATTTCCACGATCGCACCCCGATTCATGACGGCAATTCGATCGCATAGGAACCTTGCCAACCAGAGATCGTGGGTGATGAATAAATAGGTGAGGTTGTCTTCCCGCTTGAGTTCTAGCATTAGTTCTAAAACTTCCGATCGGATCGTAGCATCTAACATGCTCACTGGTTCGTCACAAATTACGAGTTTTGGCTTGGTAATTAGTGCTCTGGCAATACCTACCCGTTGTTGTTGTCCGCCAGATAACTGATTGGGATACCTGTCGAAGTATTCCTCGGCGGGATTCAAGCCTACTCGTTCGAGCATTGTGAGTACTCGTGTTCTAGTTTCCCCTGGCGTACGAGTTAGCTGATGGATAATCAGCGGATCGGCAATACTTTCACCGACGGTCATCATCGGATTGAGACATGCACTAGGATCCTGGAAAATCATCTGCATCTCCCGTCGTTTGCCCCGAATGACTGTAGGGGATAGCTGGGTGAGTTCTTCGCCGCAGAAGGTCACTTTACCCCCCGTAGCGGGAATTAATTGGAGGATGGTACGGGAGAGGGTAGATTTGCCGCAGCCGGATTCACCGACTAACCCAAATATCTCGCCTTCAAGGAGTTCGAGTTGGACGTTATCGACGGCTTTGATGGTTTCGGTTTTGGCGTTGGTGAAGATGCGTTGGAGAAAGCTAGTTTCGATCGAGTAATATTTCTGGAGTCCTTCGAGCGTTAAGATCGGTTTTTTCGGCGCGATGGACTCTGGAATTGCAGTAGCTTCATTATTCGCCTCGATGAATAGTGCCGATCGCAGTAAGGTTTGGGTATATTCAGCCTGGGGATTTTCAAAGATCTGTTTGACGGTGCCTTCTTCTTCTTTGCGACCGCGATTCATCACCACAATTTTGTCGCAATAGGTGGCGATCGTCGCCAAATCGTGAGAAATAAGTAATAGTCCCATATTCCGCTCTTTGCACAGCCGCGTCAGTTCCCGCAGGATTTCGGCTGACACCCGCACGTCCAAACTTGTAGTCGGTTCGTCGGCGATCATTAATTTGGGATTGAGCAATAGTGCTAGGGCGATCGCCACACGTTGGCGCATACCGCCGCTAAATTCATGTGGATACTGATTCCATCGTTCGGGGGGAATCTTGACCGCTGCGAGGGTTTCTAGCGCACGTTGCTTGGCGATTTGCTTCGTTAGTTTCGGCTCATGGGCTTGCAGGGTTTCCAGACAATGATTGCCAATTGTCATCAACGGATCCAATCGAATCATCGGATCCTGAAATACCAACCCCACCGACTCACCCCGAAACCGCCGAATCACTTCAGGCTCCATCGCGGTGACAGATTTACCCTCGAATAAAAGCTCCCCCTGAATCTGCGAACCCGTTGGGAGTAAACGCATTATCGCTTTACCCAGGGTAGATTTCCCGCACCCAGATTCACCGACAAAACCCACTTTCTCCCCTGGAGCCACCTGAAATGACAGATCTTCAATCGCGTTGAGTACTTGCTGACTTCCTCTCTGTTGAGGATAAGTCACCCACAAATTTCGGATATCTAGCAGTGATTGGGGCATAGGGGAGAGGGGAAGAGGGGGAGAGGGGACGAGGGGGGGACGGGGCGGGCGCGAGGGCCGGGC
>JANOPX010000003.1:0-5712 GCA_031422115.1 Chamaesiphon sp. VAR_4_metabat_408
CATCCCCCCGTCCCCCAGTCCCCCAGTCCCCCCGTCCCCCAGTCCCCCCGTCCCCCCGTCCCCCAGTCCCCATGTCCCAAAAACCCTTACCCCTAATTGCGATCGATGGCCCAGCAGGTGCGGGCAAATCAACGATTACCAAGCTTGTAGCTGCTCGACTAGGGCTGTTGTTTCTCGATACTGGAGCGATGTATCGATCGATCGCGTGGCTAGTCATGGAGGCGAATCTAGCTCTAGATGACGAACCAAAGATTGCTGAAGTCGTAAATAATGCCCAAATTACTCTCATTGGCGATCGAGTTTTGGTCAATAATATCGATGTGACTCAAGCGATTCGGACGCTAGAAGTGACGAGCAAAGTCTCTGCTGTGGCTGCTTTGGAGGTGGTACGAACCGCATTAGTCAGACAACAACAGGCGATTGGTGCCCAAGGTGGTATTGTGGCGGAAGGACGGGATATGTGTACCCATGTATTTCCCCATGCC
Source organism: Chamaesiphon sp. VAR_4_metabat_408 (assembly GCA_031422115.1). Taxonomy (GTDB): domain Bacteria; phylum Cyanobacteriota; class Cyanobacteriia; order Cyanobacteriales; family Chamaesiphonaceae; genus Chamaesiphon. The sequence continues at coordinate 486 of JANOPX010000003.1, forward strand.
GAGGTGAAGATTTTTCTGACTGCATCTACAGCCGAACGTGCGCGACGACGACAACAAGATTTGGTCGATCGAGGACAAGCTAAAATAGACTTAGTAGAACTGGAAAAATCGATCGCCGAACGAGATAAAATCGATAGCACTCGATCGATCTCACCACTGAGAAAAGCTGCCGATGCGATCGAGATAATCAGCGACAATATGACCATTGATGAAGTGGTCGATCGCATTACCCTGCTGTATCAAAAAGCGATGCAGTAAGCCTGAATGCTTGTCCAGAACTAGTTTAAACTAATATGGACTGCGACCCGAACACCTGTTCGGGTCAGTAGTCCATATTATAGGTATGATGAGTTACGAATTTTGGAAGAGTTGCACCTGATGTTTCGCCATAATAAGGAACATACTCGATTCAAGTTAACTCACCATTAATTCACGGTTAAACTCAGCTAAAATTGAATTCCGACAATCCTTAAAACCCAATTATTAGTTAACTTAACAGTACATACTGATATCTTCGCCGCATTCATCAGCTAAATAACACATAGCCCGAAATCTCAAAAAAACGACTTCTTCATAAAGAGGATTGAGTTTGCACATCGGCGGGATGTGAAAAAGTATCCGGCCGAAGAGTTGAAAATCGCGCTCGAAGGGACATTGAGCGGGAATCGATTGACAGAGCTTGTGAGCTAGTTTGGGATTGCTGACCTTGAAATGCTCCAACCAGTAGCGGAGGGGTTTGAAGATATCAAACTTGGAAAGGTAATGAGAATCGATCGATAAGTTAGAACCCATAACAGTCAAAATATTAGTGGTATCGACGTGATGATTATTCATGACATCATTCCCGACAGGAATGTTCGTTCTATCTAAACTACACTCGCAAGAGGGCAGTTTCCGGAAGTTAAGGTTGCGAAAGTGAAAATTCCAGTGGTACTGTACGATAGTCCGGTACAGAGTATGTGATGACTATTTGTATGATGTCTTCATCAGCAGGCTCCTGACAACCGGGATCTCACGGAGATCTCGAAGGATTGATGATGGGACTTCACTGGTCTGCGATCTTGTGAGCTGCTCATTACTTATCTTGTCATGTCGATCGAGATGATTGAGTATCGGGGAATACCGTTTTACAAAAAAAAATGCCCAAATCTGATTTCTTTCTAAAGTTTTGTCCCTAACTTAGCTCAAATGCGCTAGGAATATACTCAAGTAGCAATCCACAGTTTCGATCGGTAGCTAGAGTATGTAGCGGTGTCCCGACAATTTTGTGATGAATAGGTTGATGACGAACGATCGCGACATCAAAGCGACAGGGATATTCAGCTAGGTGTGGATGTTTAGAGAGAAATAGTATTGCCGTATTTATGAGCTTGGCTTGTTTCCGCTCGTCGATCGCCAGCAGTCCATCTTCATCCCAATTCCGCAGGCTGCGAGTTTTGACTTCAATAAAGATCAGGGTCTCAGATGCGCCAAATTTGCCCTCTGTAGGCTCGATCGCAATCAAATCGATTTCTCCCCCACGCGATCGCCACCGACGATGTAGAATCTCATTCTCACGGGAGATCAGCCACTGTGCGACTACTTCTTCGCCTAGTTCGCCAGTGTTCATGAGGGAGTTGGGAGTTGGGAGTTGGGAGTTGGGAGTTGGGAGTTGGGAGTTGGGAGTTGGGAGTTGAGAGTTGGGAGTTGGGAGTTGGGAGTTGGGAATTGGGTGAGATTGGGAGATTAGGGATCGTTAATCCAAAATCCAAAATCCAAAATCCCTAAACTCTAAACTCCAACTAAGGCTGATTCGATGAGGCTTTGAAAGAGATGGATCCCGTCACTATTACTTAGGAGGGGATCGGCGGCGCGTTCGGGGTGGGGCATCATGCCGAGGACATTTTTGGTTTGATTGCAGATACCCGCAATATTATTTAATGAGCCGTTGGGATTGGTGCCTACATAGCGGAAGATGATTTGGTTGTTGGCTTCTAGTTGGCTGAGGGTATCGGGATCGGCATGGTAGCAGCCTTCCCCGTGAGCGATCGGCAGACTAATTAGCCGATGATTAGTATAGCCTTGAGTCCAAGGTAAGTTGGTATTTTCGACTTGGAGCGGGACTCGATCGCAGATGAAGTGTAGATCTCGATTGCGGACTAGTGCGCCGGGGAGTAAGCCTGACTCGGTAAGGATTTGGAAGCCATTACAAATACCAAGCACGTATTTACCCTGTTTGGCATGGGCGGTAACTTGTTTCATAATTGGCGAAAATCTGGCGAGGGCACCACATCGGAGATAATCACCATAGCTGAAACCACCAGGGATAACTACTACATCGACATCATGTAGATCTGTTTCTTCATGCCAGATAGTGCGGGTAGGTTGCTTGAGTAAATCGCGGGTAACGTAAACTACATCTCGATCGCAATTAGAGCCAGGGAAGACAATGATGCCGAATTTCATGTTGGGAGTGGGGGACGGGGGGACGGGGGGACGGGGGGACGGGGGGACGGGGGGACGGATCTGTTGGGGCGGGTTTATGAGATCGATGACGCTTCTACTAGAGATTCGTTCAAACCCGCCCTCCTCACTAGAGATGTACGCAGGGTAAATCCAAAATCCAAAATCCAAAATCCAAAATCCTACCCCTCCAACTCAATGCGATAATTCTCAATAGTCGGGTTGGCAAAAAGTTGGTCGCACATCTTGTCTAACTGTTCGTGGGCTTGGGTTTCGTCGGTAGCGGTGAGATTGACTTCGATATATTTGCCGATGCGGACACTTTCGACATTAGCGTAGCCCATATGGGCTAAACCGGATTGGACGGCGGTACCTGCGGGATCGAGAACAGAGGGGCGAAGTGTAACGTAAATGCGAGCCTGATATTTTTGGTTCAATGGAGTCCCTCAAGTTTGCGATAATTAATGTATGTGCGATTCTCTCGTGCGGAGAGGCTTCTGCGCAGGCAGACGCTACGCGAATGCCAACGGTCTTACGTGGGAGAACCTTTACGCGATCGATTGTAAACTGTTGCCAAGCTTGGCTGTCATCGTTGAGATCTCAGTCTTCTATATTAACCGCCAAGGTGTTTCGGCTAAACATGTAAAAGCTCAAACCTTTACCAAATATTTTTCTTCGACACATCTGTTACCTCTAACACTGACTCCTAGCCTCCATGAAAGCCGATCGCACTCGTAGCCAAGACCGTATTTTACAACTCCTGAAGCAATTCGATCGAGGGATTTCGGCTCAAGATATTTATGTAGAACTGCGAACTCGCAATCAGACTGTGGGGTTAGCGACGGTGTATCGTGCCCTAGAGAGTTTAAAATTGGAAGGGAGTATCCAAGGTCGTTCTCTACCCACGGGAGAATCATTGTATAGTTGCGTGCAAGCGGATAGACACCATCTTACCTGTTTGCACTGCGGGCAGTCGATTCAGATCGATGAGTGTCCGGTAGAACAATTGGAACATAGATTGGAGTCACTCCACAAATTTAAAATTTATTATCATACTCTAGAATTTTTTGGAGTATGTATGAATTGTGCCCCGCAGGGCGTGGATGACAATCGTAGATCCACCAATCTTCGCGCTCACGACCATCATAGCCACGATTGACCTAAACAAGCATCTACATGACTTTTGATAGTTTCATGAATTCGATCGGGATTGCCAACCCCGCAGGGCGTGGCTGGCTGTCTGTAGTGCTAACTTTTGTGTTGGCATGGATAGTCACAAATCTGTTTATCCCCAAGCTCCGAACTTTCGCACTCAGAGTTGGTTGGGCCGATCAGCCCAATGCTCGCCGACTAAATCAGGTACCATTGGTCAATGCTGGCGGATTGGCAATTTATGGCGGTGCGATCGCCGCAATGATTTTGGCTGGAGCACTCTCACCATTAATTATTGCCAAAGTCCAGGTGCAGATTTTAGCCATCCTGCTAGGCGGCTCGATTTTGGTGATTGTGGGTTTTATCGACGATCAATTTAGCTTACCGCCATTATTTCGACTGGTAGTCCAAATTCTCACGGCATTGCTGTTAGTGGTTTGTCGAATTAATATTCACATCGATTACTTCGGGCAACCCTACGACAATATTTTATCGGTTGCGATCACGGTGCTATGGATTGTCGGGATTACCAATGCTGTCAATCTGATGGATGGGATGGATGGGTTGGCTGGAGGGATTAGTTTTATCAGTGCGATGACTCTGATGGCTGTCTCCGCTCAATTTCCGAATAGAGCTGCGGCTACTTTGGTATCGGCTGGATTGGGTGGTGCTGCCTTGGGATTTTTGAGGCATAACTTCTATCCCTCCCGAATTATCATGGGCGATGCTGGGGCTTATTTCTTGGGTTATGTCCTAGCCGCTACCAGCATCCTCGGCGGCGTAAAAGTCACGGCTATTGCTTCGATCGTCCCGACAATTATGCTGCTATTGGTGCCGATCGTAGACACTAGTCAGGTGATTGTCAAACGACTGTTGGCAGGCAATAATCCGCTGAGTACGCCAGGGAAAGATCATTTGCATCATCTATTGCTATCGCGGGGATTTTCTCAGCGGCGATCGGCAATAATCTTGTGGAGTGCAACTCTAGCCGCCGATATGGTAGCGATGAAGATGCAAGGTAGCCGGAATATGGCGATCGTCGTTACAGCGATCGGTATTTCACTCCTGCTGATTATGACAGTTTCACAACGAATCCGATCGAGTGAAAATTCCGCAGATTTTGAAACCCCCAGCCGCGACAAAATGCAATAGGTAAATAGTTTTTATGGCAGATAACAACAATAATAAGTTTATCGGTGCGATGTTAATTGGTACGGCAATCGGTGCAGTAGTTGGCTTATTAACCGCTCCCCGCAAGGGGCGAGATACGCGCAAGATTCTGAGCAAAACAGCTACTGCAATCCCCCAAATGGCCGAAGATATTTCTAGTAGTGTCAAATTCCAAACCGATCGCTTAACCGCCACGGTAGGCGATAATTGGCATGATACACTCGATCGACTCTCAGAATCGATCGCCGCAGGCATCATCGCCAGTCAATCCGATGGCGCAGCCTCTCGTTCCGAAAATCGTCACCCCACCCCACCTCACCAAATCGATTCCCCCACCAAATCCGAAACCTAAATAGGGAATAGGGAATAGGGAATATACATTGTCTATTTCTTGACTGGGAAGTAAGTATCTCCAGTGGCCGCGGGGGGGCGGGGGGGGGGGGGGGGGGGGGGGGGGGGGGGG
>JANOPX010000004.1:0-4009 GCA_031422115.1 Chamaesiphon sp. VAR_4_metabat_408
CCCCCTCCCCACGTCTCCCCCTCTCCCCGTCTCCCCGTCTCCCCGTCTCCCCGTCTCCCCGTCTCCCCGTCTCCCCGTCTCCCCGTCTCCCCCTCCCCCCGTCCCCCCGTCCCCCCGTCTCCCTCTATGGATTCAAAAAGTTCAAATGCGGCCCAGGTAATTGGGACAATTCTTGTGGAGTGGCGGTAAGTTTGACTTCGCCTCGATCGATATAAACCACAAAATCCGATCGCAAAATTACGCGCGGACGATGACTGATAGTAATAGTAGTTTTACCTTCACGATAACTGAGCACGCGATCGAGTACCTCATTTTCTAACAATGGATCTAGAGCACCTGTAGACTCATCTAATATGAGAATTGGCGGATCGGAAATAATCGCCCTAGCGATCGCCAATCGCTGCTGTTGTCCGCCCGAAAGATTCGCCCCAAACTCACCTAATACAGTCTGATATTTCTCAGGTAAGGCACTAATAAACTCATCCGCACAGGCAAGATCGCAAGCCCTAACAATATCGGCAAAACTCACATCAGGATAGGCAAATTGAAAGTTTTCAATAATCGATCGACTCCAGAAATGCGGTGTCTGGGGTACTAATACTACCTGTTGGCGCAAACATTCTAGGGACATATCCTGTTGGTTGTAGTTGCCATAGCGGATATTGCCAGATTGCAAGGGGTACAAACTAGTTAATAACTTAGTAACCGTACTTTTACCACAGCCAGATTGACCGATCAAAGCCGTGACTCGACCGCCAGGAATCGTTAGATTAAAATCTTTGAGCAAGTCAACTCTACCCGCATGATGAAAAGCAATTTGAGAGAAAGTTATATCTGCATCACCTTTGATTTCAACCCAAGGTTTCGGCTGCGTATAATCATCCTCTGCGGGAATATCTAGCATTTCACCCAACCGTTGCACCACAATTTGAGCCGTGATAAATTCATTCGATAAATTAATTACCGAGCTGAGAAACCCAAAAAAGTTACCACTCATCCCACTAAAAGCAATTAATTGACCGATACTCAAAGTTCGATCGATTACCAACGAACTTCCCATCATTAACAAACCGATACTGCTCAAACTACCGAGCAAACCAACAATTGTCCCTGTATAGATATCGATTTGCATCGCGCCCCATTCCAAATTAGCGAGCCGACCAAAATTGCGTTGATATTCACCCCAAGCTTGAGGCGCACCCTGAGTAGTTTTAAGAACTAGCGCGCCGCGAAAGGTTTCGACCAAAAAGCCCTGATTTTCCGCACTTTCGGTAATCAAACTACGAGTTTTATTTTTGAGCGCGGGTAAAAATAGCAGATTGATAATCGCAATTACCACAAATATCCCAATCGCCACCATCGTCAATTGGTAACTATACCAGAGCATCAGTGACAGCGAAAGCACTGCAATAAAAAATTGACTGGGTAAACCCAATACCACTTGAGAAACCAAACCATGAATTTGGCGGACATCACTCAAGCGACTGACAACTTCCCCACTTCGATGAGCATCGAAATAACCTAAAGGTAGGCGAAATAATTTAAAGCCATAATCGAGATTCAAGCCCAATTTCAATCGTTGACTAAAATGACCGACAATGTGAGACTGGATGAAAGTAATCGCACTCTTAAATACATTGAGCGTAATCACCGCAATCCCAATGGTGAGTAATAATTGCCTATCCCCCCGTACGAGTACATCATCAGTGAGTACCTGCATCATTAGGGGTAAAGCGAGAGAGAGCAATCCTACGATACAATTGAGGACGATCGCCTGTAACACCAAATGACTATAAGGCAAGATCCGCTTGAAAAATGGATCGAAGCTACCGATCTTATCCTGCTCCTGCTGTCGAAAGCGGATTTCATCAGGGGTCAATAGCAATACTACAAGATCTTCCCAACCAGCGACCAATTCTTGCCGACTAATCCGCCTAATCCCACTGCGCGGATCGCCAATTATATATTTTCTACCTCTTTGGGCATACAATACGACCCAATGATTGCCTTCCCAGTGCAGAATCATCGGCAAGGGAGCAGCCTTGAGATTGTCCACCAGTTTGGGGTCAGCTTTGACAGAGCGGGCATTGAATCCTAATGTATCCGCTCCCCGACGCAATCCGAGTAATGTGGTGCCACGGGAGCCTGTACCTACCGCTGTTCGCACTCGACTAATGGCAAAGGTGCGCCCATAGTGTTTGGCTACTGTCGCCAGACAAGCCGCCGCACAGTCTTCTTCATTATGTTGCAGAACGATTGGATATTTCATAATTAGGTTCAGGTAAGTCTGGGATATAGATATTCAAACAACCAAGTGAAATCAAATTTTGATTTCACTTGGTTAGATCTGGTTGAGATCGAGTGCCATGACATATCGAAAGGTTTCTAACTTAGATTCGCTAGAGACATTTCAATTATCTATCGCACGCTTTTATTACCATTTCGACTGATAAGAGTTACACTTGTCATACTGCTTGTCTTCCCAGCAGTAGCTAGGCTCTTCGTAAGACTCACATTCTTCTTCTTTGGGCTTTTCATAGTAATAGCATTTGTAATAGCCATTTTTACCACCGTTGACTGCTTCCGATGAATCGTCAGTCATTTCAGTCCAAAGCATTGGTGTAGAAGTTGTTGCTTGCATGATTTTAAGGTGTGTATTTATTTACAACTGAGATGTGTTTTCATCTCCCCCTAATCATGGCATTCACAAATCGATCGAGCAATTGGTCATTCGGCTAATGTAATATTATGTCTTTATCAGACATTAATTTATCTTTAATTACCGATCGATATTACGGACAATATCGATTATAGATATATCTGCCACTCGTTCACGAATTGTCTCTAAAGCAGAATCGCCTAGTAAGTATGTTCGGTATAAAATCATTCTTAAAATTGTATCAAAACATACCGTTGCTTTATCAATTAAATGTAAGTATTATATAAAGGTATTACTGTCATTTTGAGTTTGAAAGGAGTGTTTACCGATCGACTTAACAAATCTTCAGAATATCTCTACATTATTAGCGACGCTCTATGCACCGCGTTCGACTGCCGATTTCCCAGAGCACGCGCTCTCATTATTGGTAAAATTAGTCGGACTGGATCGATCGAGTCAATGCGAATTCAATACTTGTAGAAATCATCGATCTAACTGTCTGAAAATTCCTTCACTACTAAATATTCATGCCGATCGATCTTTGCCAGAACCTTTCCTCAGTAGAATAATAAAATCTAGCAATTGGATCCAGCAGCACCGAGACTCGATGACCGAAGTCGCTCATATAGTGGCTGAATCAGATACTTATTATGTGGAGGGTAGGTACTGGCGATTTCACCAGCCAATCGAGGTTGAGCCATCATTAGCAAAGTATTTATCAAAGCGAGCCGATCGAGTATATATAGATACAACTCATCCGGCGACTACCCAGGCAAACTATTTATTTCAGTCAGATTTATTGACGATCGAGATCGAGCGAGATCGACAGATCGATCTTCTTTCCGCAGGCGATCGATATCTACTTGAGTTTATCTATCCCCATTTATTTCAGGCTTATGAAAATTCGGTACTTTTCACTAACGATCGACAACTAAGCGAGCAAGGACAATCTCAAGATCGAGCATTTTCAGTAGAATTAGCTCAATCTTTAGGGCTGACAAAACGAGAGGCAGAAGTATTATGGTCGATCGCCAAAGATAAAAACAATGCTGATATTGCCGTCTCCCTAGAATGCAGTATAAGTACCGTGAAAAAGCACCTAGAGCATATCTATGAAAAGCTAGAAGTCCAAACTCGTACTGCTGCGGTGATGACTGCATTGATTAGATTAGGTTTGATTAGTGACTAGATGTCTACTCAAAACGCTTAAACCCACATTCCGCACTTCGGATAATTCAGCGGTTAAAACCGCTGCTAGTGATACGAAGTCCGCCGAAGCTGTACTGAGATTTCCAACCCGCGTAGGCGGGTTTTGCAACACTAGCGGCGGTTTTAACCGCTGGTAATTTT
>JANOPX010000005.1:0-11683 GCA_031422115.1 Chamaesiphon sp. VAR_4_metabat_408
GGGGACTGGGGGACTGGGGGACTGGGGGGACGGGTTTGTAGGGGCGGGTTTATGAATCTAATGACGATTCTACTAGAGATTCGTTCAAACCCGCCCTCTTCACTAGGGATTTGGAAAGGGTGAATTTTTGCCCTAAATAATCAACCTGTAGGGGTACCCATCAGGGGTACCCTAGGGTTGATGAGTTAGTAATTCTCAAAAGCTGTTGCTTGAGTGATTAGATGATTTTGGTGGCTTTGAGACCAAAGTTGAGAGCCATAGCGATGCCGAACATGACACCAAGCAAAACTACATAAGCGATCGCTCCAGACATAAATTTATCTCCATTAGTACTATTTAATCAATATTAAATCATTGAGAGTAGACCAGAGTATATAGGCAATTCGCTCGAACTATCTCTCCTTAGAGCAGGAAGTGGTCTAAATAAGCCACACTCACTCATCCCTCACCCCTCCTGTACAATATTCAGTTTACAATTCAAAGTTATTTTTATGGAATCGATTCGAGTTTCCCTAGCTGAAAATCCCTATGAAATTTCGATCGCGGCGGGAAATCTAGACCGTTTGGGCGAGAAGTGCCGGGGGTTGGCGGTGGGTAATAAGGTGATGGTGGTATCCAATCCAACTGTATTTGGATTATATGGGGAACGGGCGATCGCGTCGCTAAAATCAGCCAATTTTGAGGTGTCATTTTGTGAGGTGCCAGATGGAGAACAGTACAAAACACTGAGATCGATCGAACTCATCCACGATCGAGCGTTGGAGAGTGGGTTAGAACGGTCTTCAACGGCGATCGCTCTGGGTGGTGGGGTGATTGGAGATATGACGGGTTTTGCTGCCTCTACGTGGCTGCGCGGCATGAATGTGGTACAGGTGCCGACGACTCTACTCGCGATGGTGGATTCGTCGATTGGCGGGAAAACGGGGGTAAATCACCCCAAGGGCAAAAATCTGATCGGTGCTTTTCATCAACCGCGCTTGGTGGTTACAGATCCAGATTTGCTCGCCACATTACCCGCACGAGAATTTCGGGCGGGAATGGCGGAGGTAATTAAGTATGCGATTATCGGCGATTTGGAGTTGTTTGAACTGCTAGAACGATCGCCAGGATTGACTCAGGCTGAAGTTAGTGCCGAACTTTTGATGACTATTTTGGGTCGATCGGCTGGAGCCAAGGCTGATATCGTTGGTAAAGATGAAAAAGAATTGACTGGATTGCGGGCGACGCTAAACTACGGACATACGATCGGCCATGCGATCGAAAGTGTGACGAATTATACTATAGTCAATCATGGCGAAGCTGTTGCATTAGGGATGGTTGCCGCAGGACAAATAGCTGTTGAATTAGGTCTCTGGACATTCGCCGAATCACAGCGTCAAGAGGCGACGATCGATCGGGCTGACTTAGACACCAAACTTCCTGCTGGTATCGATCTTGGCGATATTATTGCTACCCTCAAAACCGACAAAAAAGTCAAATCTGGCAAAGGAATATTCATCCTACCAACTCGCATCGGCGCAACCAAAACGGTTGGATATGAGCCAAAAAACTCTACGGAAAATCAGATCGCAGATCCGCTAATCGATCGAGTTTTAACCGCAATGTTGCCGATTACAAGCCTCTAGATTAGGGGTATTCTGGTTGGGAATTGGGAGTTTAGATGCCATGCCTAATTGCTTTTTTGTACTTTATAAGTTACAACTTAGCCACAGCCCAATTCCTCGTCCCCATCGTTCAGCTCGAAAATATTGAACTACCTCACTCGATTTACCAATCTCTCACATCAGATCCCAGAAAGTCTGCGATCTGGATGGCGGTGGCTGCCTGGGCCGATCGCCGCAGCAGTCGTGATTGGATTGGTGAGGATTGGAGCGAGTCAACCAGTCGAAGATTTTGCCTACAATCGGTTGACAGAATTGAGAGGAGAACGTGCTTGGGACGATCGAGTAGTCATCGTCGAAGTCGATAATGCTAGTTCCCAGGATCGGGAGAAGTATACCAAGTTTCTAAACATTATCCAAAAGTACAATCCTAGTGCAATTGCCTTCGAGCAAGTCTTTAGCGAATCGACACTTGCCGACACTAGATTTGTCGATGCAATTGCCAGAAATAAGGCAGTAATCCTCGCCAAAAGTTGTGAAAATATTCTGCCATGTCGAGAACCCAACCCTCAGCTCAAAGGAGCGGCTCAAGGTGTCGGACATACTGATAAAATTAGCAGTCATGACGGAGTAGTTCGCCGGATCCAATTTTATAAAACAGTCACCGATTCTAGAGCTAAATCTGCAAAATCTAGTCTCGAATCTCCCTTGGCATGGATGGTAGTTGAAGGGCACAACTTGAGTAATTATCCAGCAATTAAACGCCCTCAAGATGAAGGAGATTTTTGGATTAATTGGCCTGCACCAGTTGCTAAAGCACATCATGAAAAATTCGACCTAATTCTCAATCGACCAAAAACAGAAGCCGATCGTCGAGAAATTGCCAAGAAGTTTAATAACAAAATTGTACTAGTTGGTGTGACCGACGATCGCACCAATTCGATCTCGACTCCATTCGATCGAGCGGGTGGTGCGAGTACTATTTATCTCCAAGCTGCGATCGTTGATAATCTCCTCCAACACGACAGGCTGCATATCATTACTGAAGAGGTATTGTTTATGATTCTATTGGGAATCAGTCCACTATTGAGTTATCAACTCAGTCGATTTACCCCTGGTCAAAGGTTAGTGGCGATCGCGATTTTAAGTGGTGGTTGGATTTGTATTGCCACAGTAGCTTTAGCGAGTAGTTATCTATTACCTGTTGTCGCCCCAATTGCCCTCGTAATGTCGATCGCGATGGGAGTAGCTTATTGCGAGCGGCAGTACACAGACTTTTTAGTCGAAAATCAGATCGATCGGCTGTGGCAAACATATCAAATTAATTTAGTTCCTCACGCACCTCATTCGCGGGACACCCCACTTTTTGCAGCGATTCCAGTTGGTAAAGTAGCCAAATTAGCCACACTCGCTGCCGATTTGGGTCGGTCTCAATCGGCTCAAGCTGCCATTGCACATAGTTTGTCGATGGGGTTGATTGCGACAGAATTGGATGGAACTGTATGGTTCTGCAATCCGATCGCTTCTCAGTTATTAAATATTAATATCGGCAACAAAATTCAACATTTTTTAGTACCTGATTGGTTGACCCTAAAGGAGTGGAAAAATACTTTACATGACCTCCAAGTTTATCAAACATTGCCCGCAAAGGAAGTCAAGCGAAATGACAAGTTTTTCTCGATCAAACTAGAGCCATTATTCAACTGGCGGGAGATTCAACAAGATATTCTCGACGATATAAATACCGAAGATACCTCAGTACTGTCAGGATTTTTGGTGCTGATTGAAGATGTCACCGCACCCAAACAGCTCCAATCATTACTGATCGAGCGAGAACGTCACAGACAGCAAGAATTAACCAAGGAAAATATCGCCCTAGAAAAAGCACGTCAATTGGCTGAATCAGCCGGGAAGATGAAAAGTGCATTCCTGGCAAATATGAGTCATGAGATTCGTACGCCAATGAATGGGGTTGTGAGCTTGACAGAGCTGTTGCTAGAAACTAAGCTCAATGACGAGCAGCGAGATTTTGTCGAGACGATTCGGAGTAGTTCTGATACCCTGTTGAATATTATTAATGAAATTCTAGATTTCTCCAAAATTGAAGCCGGAGAGATGCAGCTAGAGAAGATTAATTTCAACGTGACTAATTGCGTCGAACAGGTAATCGAAGTACTCGCAAATAACGCCTACTCCAAAGGGATCGAATTGAGCTGTCGGGTAGAGCCAAATATTCCCGCCGAGCTACAAGGAGATCCCACCCGATTGACACAAGTATTGACGAATCTCATCGGCAATGCGATCAAGTTTACCGATACTGGCGGCGTATCGATCGATATTAGTGCAATTGCCACAACCGATCGCCAAACCACGCTCTATTTCCAAGTTCAAGATACCGGAATTGGCATCGCTACAGATAGCCAAGACAAGATCTTTCAGTCGTTTTCGCAGGCTGATTCCTCCACCACTCGTCAATATGGCGGAACTGGTTTGGGGTTGGCAATTTCCAAACGACTAGTCGGGATGATGGGTGGGGAAATTGGCGTAATTAGCGCGCCAAATGATGGCTCTAGCTTTTGGTTTACCCTCACATGTACGATTGCGAGTGCGATTCCGGGAAATAGCGGCGAACTCATCAGCCACCACCAAAAATTGACTCAAATCGTGCGGGGAAAACGGATACTAGTAGCCGGAAGCTGGGAACACAGTCGGCGATCGATCGCTGCTGTCGCCGAACATTATGGAGCGATCGTCACCACTACAGCTAGCAGTACGGCAGTGCTAAATCTCCTCCTAGCGGCTGTAGCCACAGACAAACCTTTTCAGATCCTCATCACAGATCTCTCATTGGTTGACAGTCCTCACAGCACCCTCCCAGAGCAAATCAGTCACTATTCCGAACTGGCTAGCTTGCAAACGATCGCGACTATCGCTTTTAATGAGTACGATCTAGCGCAGATCCTCCAAGAGCGATCGCAGATTGCTAGCTACATGTTCAAACCAGCCAAACCACTGAGCTTAATCAATCGCGCGGCAGAACTAATCGATCCTACCAAATGGTCTAACGATCTTCAGATCCCGTCAAGTCGTTCCTCCTCTCCAGTGCGCTCCCACCTCCGCATCCTGGTAGCCGAAGACAACAAAGTCAACCAAAAAGTCGCCCTCAATCAACTCAAGAACCTCGGCTACAAAGCAGATCTAGCCAATGACGGCGAAGAAGTACTCCTCAAACTTGCTCTGGGAGATTATGATGCGATTTTGATGGATTGTCAGATGCCCAAACTCGATGGTTACGCCACCACCAGAGAGATTCGCCAACGAGAAGGCAATCGCCGTCATACAATTATCATCGCCCTCACTGCTAGTGCGATGAAAGAAGATCTAGAATTGGCGATGGCGGCGGGGATGGACGACTTTTTGTCAAAACCCGTTCGCAAAGAAGAACTAGATGCTACACTGACCCAGTGGACGCAACCAGGTCAATTTTTTATCCCCGCACCCACAGCTCCAGTCGTGACTAGATTGCCGATCGGCATGTCTCCACAAATAGCCCCATTGCCCGTAGACTTGGATTATCTCCATCAAATATCTGAAGGTGATTCCGAATTTGAACGGACAATTCTCCAAATTTTCGTCAAAAATACCCAAGCGCAACTTCAACTCCTCCGCAATACTCTCGCCGATTGCAACAGCTCACCACGAGACGACAGAGATTTACTCGCCATCCAATACCGCATCCATGAAATCAAAGGTGCTAGCGCGAATGTCGGTGCTAAAGCGATCGAACAATTGGCGATCGAAGTTGAATTATTATTAGCTAATAGCGATCTGAAATCGATCGATCCAATCCTCGCCAAAATTGAAGGATTAACCCACACCATTGGCTCGATGAAAGTCCTCGCACCATCAATTCGTGCCGATCGATCGGCGTAAGCTTGGATTTTGGATTTTGGATTTTGGATTTTGGATTTTGGATTGTAATTGGCTCAACTATGTCGTTATGCTTAGGGAGACATCATGGAGCATCATAAATTATTCACAGATAAAGCTGAATTATATGAAAGTTCTAGACCAATTTACCCTCAAGAAATTTACAGCTATTTAGCAAATCTATGTCCATCAAACGAACTAGCATGGGATAGTGGATGTGGAAATGGGCAGGCTGCTATTGGTCTAGTTCAAAAATTTAATTCCGTTTACGCGACCGATGTAAGCAAAGAACAAATCAGTAACGCAAAACCTCATCATCAGATCGTTTATGAAGTTTCTCCTTCTGAAAAAGTAAACCTGAGAAATGAGACATGCGACCTTATTTGCGTTGCTCAGGCTTTGCATTGGTTCGATTATCATCTCTTTTGGTCTGAAGCTCAAAGAGTTTTAAAACCTAACGGTATTTTTTGTGCATTTGGTTATAATTGGGCTTCAGTAAGCACCGAAATAGATCGAGAAATTGAAAGTTCGCTGATGAAAATTATCGATCCTTTCTGGGCGGATCAAAATAAATTACTTTGGAATCATTATAGGGATGTAGTAATTCCTTTTGAAAGCATCAATCCGCCTAAATTTACGATGGAAGTAAATTGGAATTTAGACGAATATTTCAACTATACGCATACATTCTCTGCAACTAGACGTTGTATTGATTCGATCGGCAATGAGTTATTTCATAATGCGTATAGAAAAGTGGCTTATCTTTGGGACGGATCGGAAAAAAGTAAGAATATCACTTTTGATTTCGTGTTTTATGCAGGTCGCAAAACAAAATAATAAGCTAAGAGATGTCTAAGATTTTGGTTCATAATCGGTACAAACAACTAAACCAGATAGGAGTTCTTGCAAAACTTCATCGGATACTTGCCCCAATCGTTTAACAAATCGATCGGTTGAAAGACCGCGAACTTGCAATACATTTCCCGCAGATTCTTTATCTAGTCCATTATCTACGTTAGCAACTATTTTTACCATAAAAGGGCGATCTTTAAATTTTTCTTGCCAGCTTGTAATCGGAATCACAATTCTTATCGGAATAGGCTCGAATAAATCGGAACTAATAATAATGACGGGGCGAGTTTTCTGAATTTCCTGTCCGATTGTAGGGTTGAGATCGACTAACCAGACTTCACCGCGCTTTGCACTAATCATGCTATGTCTCCCAGTCTTCACTATCTAAAACTGAGAATTCGGTGAGTTCTGGATCGGTCAAAAAATCATTAGCAGTTGCTATAATGTTAGCCTTGAGATATTGATGCCGTTCTTTGATGGGGAGATCGGCAAGTTGTCGGAGCGATAACATCGAGGCTGTACTTGCGCGGGTAAATTTCTGGCGCAGAAATTCTGTGAAGTTTACAACCTCTTGCTGTTGAGTAGGGGATAGTTGTCTTAAATTATTGAGAACAATTTGCTCATAATCGATTGTCGTTTGCATAGTTAATTCTCCATTATCTTCGATCGACTTTAGCAATTCAGCAGCAACACCCAATTTTAAGATAGCAGATCGATAGTTAGATCGCCAAAGTGGTTAGAAGAGACGGTAAGATCCCCGACTTCTCGGAAGAAGTCGGGGATCTGGGTTAGATCTGGGTCAGCTCAATTTTTAGCCGATCGATAGATAATGGTAATTCCTTGCCGTCTTCTTCAAATATGTCTTATTTTTCTAAATTGATTCCCGATCGAAAAGGAGTATCTAACAGCACATTAAGTCTAGATAAACCTCAGCCAAACCCCACCTCCAAGTTGAATTCTTTTCTGGCTGCAATCACCTTCTATACCTGTTTGCCCATCCCCGCTCATTTACAGCTAGATTTCAAGCAAATCGCTCGCTGGGCACCTGTCGTTGGGGTGTGCTTGGGATTTTGCCTCGGTGGGGTCGATCGGGGCTTGGATTGGCTGCAAATGCCCGATCTGGTGCGATCGAGTCTCATCGTCGCAATCTGGTTGTGGTGGACGGGTGGACTACATCTCGATGGGGTGATGGATGCGGCGGATGGGTTGGCGGTGCAAGATCCTGACAGACGTTTGGCGGTGATGGCGGATAGTGTGACGGGTGCTTTTGGGGCGATGTCGGCGGTAATTGTGATTTTGCTGAAAGTTTGTGCGCTGAGTGAGATTGGGGCAAATAGAATTTGGGTACTAATGCTGGTTGCTGGTTGGAGTCGCTGGGGACAAGTACTGGCGATCGCCCTTTATCCCTATCTAAAATTGGTCGGAAAGGGTGCCTTTCATCGCGAAGGCTTGAGACTACCTCAAGACTTATTACTTGGCTTGGCGGTCATGCTAGCCGTGACTGGCGGACAGATTTATTTACAGCCCCATGAGTATTTACCACTCTTGCTCAGATCTGCTGCTGGTTGTGGGATTGCTGTACTTACTGGCTATTATTTCCAGCGTCGATTTGGCGGACAAACGGGGGATACTTATGGGGCGATCGTCGAATGGACAGAAACATTTTACCTTTGCCTGCTCACAATTCCCCAAAGTTTGATAAACTGAAAAGGTTGTCTTAAAATTCGCACATTCAGGAATTCGGGTGTTTCGATCGAGAAATACAGCCTGAGTGGAGGATAAACCCGAACAAGGAGAAATAAATTTATGCCAGTTGTATCTTTGGCGCAGATGATGGAGTCTGGCGTTCACTTTGGACACCAAACCAGACGTTGGAACCCCAAAATGGCTCCATACATCTTCACTGCACGGAACGGCGTACACATCATTGACTTGGTGCAAACCGCTCAATTGATGGAAGAAGCTTATGTTTACATGCGGACAGCCGCAGAACAAGGTAAACGGTTCCTATTTGTCGGTACCAAACGTCAAGCCGCAGGCATCATCGCTCAAGAAGCGAGCCGTTGTGGTGCAGCCTACATCAACCAACGTTGGTTGGGGGGAATGCTCACCAATTGGACGACAATTAAAAGTCGTGTCGAACGCTTGAAAGATCTCGAACGTCGCGAAAATAGCGGCGCGTTGGATCTTTTACCCAAGAAAGAAGCTTCCGTACTCCGTCGGGAAATGGCCAAGCTCCAGAAATATCTGGGTGGGATCAAAAACATGCGGAAAGTACCCGATATCGTCATTGTCGTCGATCAACGACGGGAATATAACGCGATGTTGGAATGCAAAAAGCTGAACATTCCGATCGTATCTCTACTCGACACCAACTGCGACCCAGATTTGGTAGATGTAGCGATTCCCGCGAATGATGATGCGATTCGTTCCGTCAAATTGATCCTCGGTAAGCTCGCTGACGCGATTTATGAAGGTCGTCACGGCCAACTCGACGGCGAAGAAGAATTCTTCGACGAAGGTTTAGAAGGCGACTTCGATGAAGAAGGCGAAGAAGTAACTTCAGAAGAAGGCGGCGAAGGCTAAAATTAGGGATGGGGAGTTGAAATTATACTCCCCGACTCCTAACCATCTCGAACACAGATAAAGGAAAATGGCTGAAATAACTGCAAAGATGGTTCAAGAACTGCGTCGCCAAACGGGTGCAGGGATGATGGACTGTAAGAAAGCTTTGGGCGAGACTGAAGGCGATTTGACCAAAGCGTCAGAATGGCTGCGTCAGAAAGGGGTAGTATCGGCTGGGAAAAAAAGCGATAGAGTAACGGCTGAAGGTTTGGTCGATCGTTTTATCACGGCTGATGGTAAAAGTGGTGTATTGCTCGAAGTAAACTGTCAAACTGACTTTGTGGCGCGTAACGATGCCTTCAAAGATTTGGTCGAAAGTCTAGCCGCACAATCGATTACTGCTGATACTGTGGATGCACTGTTGGAGCAGTCCTACGCTAGCGATAGTAGCATCAAAGTATCCGAAGCAATGGTGAGATCGATCGCGACCCTGGGCGAGAACCTCAATGTCCGACGGTTGGCAAACTATCAAGTAGCTACGGGAACTGAAGGTACTGTCGGTGCTTACATCCACACTGGCGGACGAGTTGGAGTACTAATCGAAATCGATTGCGCTTCGGCAAATGTTGCTGGTAACGAAGAATTTACTGCTTTGGCGCGAAACTTGGCAATGCAAATCGCCGCTTGTCCTAACGTTGAATATATCAACGTCGATGCTATTCCTAGTGAAATTGCTTCCAAGGAAAAAGAAATCGAAATGGGACGGGATGATATCGCCAACAAACCCGACCAAATGAAAGAAAAGATCGTCAAAGGACGTATCGACAAACGCTTGAAAGAAATGACCCTCGTAGATCAACCCTACATCAAGGATCAGAATATCACAGTGTCTGATTCGATCGCCGAAATCGCCAAAAAACTCGGCGAAGAAATCACCGTCGCTCGTTTCACCCGCTTTATCCTCGGTGAAGGCATCGAGAAGAAAGAGTCCAACTTCGCCGAAGAAGTTGCCGCTCAAATGGGTAAAGCTTAAATTTTAATTAAAAGTTAAACATTCAGGATAGGTCTAAAATTTAGATCTATCCTTTTTTATGGTTTGATGTGATAAAGTAATAACTCTGTTCTATGTCGATCGATGATGGCAAACTTATTACGAGCAATTCAGTGTATAGTCAAAAATTCAATTTCCGATCTAGTTAATGACGAGCAATCCAGAAATAGAATTAACCAGATAGGTGTCCCATTAGAAGAATTGGTCAAGGATATTTTTGCGGATACTCTTGAAAGTGATAAAGGCACACGTGTTATTAGGCATTCTCAAATATTTTCCTATTTAGGCAACACAAGCAATCCCCCAGATCTAGTTATTAAAAATGGTGATGCGATCGAAGTTAAGAAAATAGAGTCTTTTACCACAGGAATTCAGCTCAATAGTTCGTATCCTAAATCAAAGTTAGTTATTAACGATCCAATGATTACTGCTAATTGTAGGAAAATTGAGGGAGGCATTTGGGAATCGAAAGATTTAATTTATGCCATTGGGGTGGTTTTAGATAAAAAATTGAAACGCTTGTGGCTATTAGCTGGTGACTGTTTAGCTGCTGATGCTGATATTTATCAACGAATAAAAGATAAGATTAGTATAGGCATTGGTGAAATTAATGGAGTCGAATTTGCAAAGACTAAAGAGATAGCCAGAATCAACAAAGTCGATCCGTTAGGTATTACTTATTTAAGAATTAGAGGCATGTGGGGAATCGAAAATCCTGTTGACATCTATGACTATTTAGATATTAAGTACAATCCAAAGGCTGACTTACAAGTCATTTCAATTATGACTGAGGAAAAGTATAATTCTTTTCCTGAATCAGATATTAAATCGATCGAACAGATATCAGCAGATATACCTAAGTTAGAAATCGAGGATGTTCAAATTAAATCGCCAAACAATCCAGCTAATTTAATTCAAGCTAAACTAATCACGTATCAAAATTAGTATTTAATCGGAAATTTATTATGAATGTCGTCTCTCTATTTTCTGGTTGCGGTGGATTAGACTTAGGCTTTATAAATGCTGGCTTTAATGTAATTTGGGCAAATGAATATGATAAAGATATTTGGGAAACTTACGAATATAATCATCCTAATACTCATTTAGATCGCAGAGATTTACGTCAGATTAAATCGGAAGAGATTCCTGACTGTATCGGAATAATTGGTGGACCACCATGCCAAAGTTGGAGTGAAGCAGGTTCTGGAAGAGGAATAAATGATTCGAGAGGACAATTATTCTACGATTATATTAGAATTTTAAAAGAAAAACAGCCCTTATTTTTCTTGGCAGAAAATGTAAGTGGAATCTTAGCAGACAAACATACTGATGCTTTCACTAATATTCTTTATCAGATGAAGGACGCTGGGTACGACATTGGCTACAAATTATTAAATAGCAAACATTTTAATGTTCCCCAAGATCGTAAACGAGTAATCATTATTGGCTATCGGGAGGATTTAGGTGGTATTTTTGATTTTCCTCCAGAACAAAAAGATATTCTGACATTAAAAGATGCTATTCACGATCTAAAATCAATCGAACCATTTAAAACTACCCATTCACCTCAAGTAGAAAATATATCTATTCCCAATCATGAATATCTAGACATGGGATTTTCGAGTATTTACATGTCACGTAATCGAGTGAGGCGTTGGCATGAGCCTTCATTTACAATTCAGGC
>JANOPX010000006.1:0-5762 GCA_031422115.1 Chamaesiphon sp. VAR_4_metabat_408
GGGGACTGGGGGACTGGGGGACTGGGGGACTGGGAGACTGGGGAAGAGCAATCCAATATTGAATGTCAATCCAAAATCCGTCTTGGTGTGCTCCACTGTCGTCGTCTCGGGTCACCCGAGCCGTGGGAACAAAGGACACTCCCTTACATCCGCTGTCTTGACTGAAACACATGGCTAGGCGGGTCCCCCGCCCAGCGCGGAGGAAACCTCCGCGTGATTTCAGTCGCAAAATCCAAAATCCAAAATAAGTGTACTTTTGTAAATGAAATTAATCTAAAGTTGCAAAATGTGGGTAAGATCGGATCGCAGCGAACTGTAGGCTGGCTAATAAAATTCGATCCATTTGCGAGGAAACATGGACTTTTTGAGCGGTATTGTTGATAGTGTGCTCAGTATTAACTGGGAAGTAATCGGTCAACTGTCGATGGTGGCGATGATCCTGATTTCTGGCCCTGTGGTAGTATTTTTACTTGCAGCTCTGCGTGGTAATTTGTAATATCTTGCGTCCTGTCCTGTTGTAATCTGCTAACAGACTAGTTCGCTGATGATTTAAGTTTAATCAAATATATCGAACAACTTATATTTTATAATTTTAAGAGCACCATCTGTCGATCGATAGATGGTGTTTTTTGGAGGTGGCTATCTCCGCTACTTATCGTCTGGGCTGAATTTTTAGATCTTTTAAAATTGCTTCGGCGGACATTAGTCCAGTGGCGCAACCACCCTCCATATAGCCTTGAGCTTCGATCGAACAATGTTCGCCAATGAAGAAGAGATTACCGACTCTTTCGCCTTCAGAGCCACCAAATTTCGTCCATTGTCCGACCAAATAACAGGCATAGGAACCCCGTGAATAAGGGGAATCAATCCAATTGGGCACGATGGCTTTATTTGTGGATAATTTTTTGGTGCCTGGAAAAATCAGATCGAATTGTTGGGTAAATTTACTCGCAACTTCGATAGGTTTAGATCGAGATATTTGCACTCCCAAATCTCCACCACCAAAACTAGTAATGATTCCCGTCTTTGTTGGTGCGTAACGGGTTGCTTCCCAAGTTTCACGGGTATCTAGATCGCTAAATGATTGACCATTCGATCGATACTTTGTCCGCCACAATTTATCACTATAACTAGTAATTACTTTACTATTGGTACCGTAGCCTAATTCATCTATGGCAATTTGTTTGACGGCTGGTAATCGATTAACTTTTAAATCGATATTTCTGAGGATGCTAAAAGGTAAAGCCAAAATTACTCGATCGAAGGTATATTCCTTACTCCCACCATTCGATCGGATACTGACACGATGACGACCATTGGGACTAATGCGGAGGGATTCTAATTGGGTACTGGTTTCGATGCGGTTCCTGAGTTTACTGGCTAATCGATCGACGATCTGTTGATTGCCACCGCGAATGTGATATCGTTGGTCGCTACTGCCAAATATTTCGATTTTGTCTGGATTATTGCCGATGAGTAGTATTAAATTAATCGCAGATTGTCGATTTATTTCCAGTCCATATTCACAAGTATAAGCAATCTCGATAAACCGCCGCAACATCGGATCGAAACAATAACGACTGAGATAAGTTTTAATCGAAATTCTGTCGAGTCTAATCGCACGAGCATTAGTAGACTTGTAATTTACCTCACCGATCGCTTTGACATCTAGATCGATCTGTTTGGAGAAGGGAATAAAAGCCGTAACCAATTCTCGTTCGCTAATTGATTTATTATTAAAAAACCAAACATCAGTAGTTAAACCGCGATCGGTTTCAACCAAATCGACTTCCACCAAGCCTAATTCCTGGGCTAACTTGCGAATATGCTTGTGCCCAGAATCGATAAATTCGCCACCCAATTCTACCGTAGTTTCCGTACCGAGGGCTTGTTGCTGACTCAGCATCCGCCCACCAATCCGCCCACTAGCTTCGATAATCCGAACTGGTACACCCGATCGATCGAGATAATAAGCCGCCGTCAATCCAGCAATCCCCGCACCAACAATCAGCACTGGTGTCGTCGCTGCATCCACTTGTCGATCTTCAGTTCGATCTAGAGCGATCGCTCCCAGGGCACCAGCAGCCGCCAGAGAGCCTTGTAACCAACGGCGACGACTAATCCGCGCCTCCCACAGTTCGAGGGCTGTTGCCGACGATATTTGCTGCTGTGCGGCGAATCTAGCAATCTGATAAGCACGTCGCAAACTCTGAATTAAAGGAGTTTTAGCCATAATGGGTGTAGTATTGTAGGATCGGCAGGATCGATCGTCGAGATTTCGGATTATATTCTATCCTGAGTCAAGCAGACAATCGCCAAAAGCCCAAGTTGCTACCTTCAAATCGCCATATATCTACATCGGCTGTAGCGATCGCATAAATCTTTGCAACTGACGACTTTCGAGTTCTAATACCCGCCGTGCAAAATCTCGATCGCGATCGAGCAAATCGTCGAAGGCGTTGACTGGGACTGCTAAAATGCGGGTAAAATCGCCTTGAGCCACGATCGTATTCTGAGAGTCGCTATGTGCCAAAACTTCTAATTCATCGAGTGTTTGGCCTAATTTGAGTTGCTCGATGCGTATTTCTTGGTTGGGGAGATGAAAGAGAATCTGTGCATTTCCTTCAATTAATAGCAGGAGTTCGCGACAGGTATCGCCAGCTTCGGTAATAACTTCATCATCGGTAAAGGTTCTAAATTCGGCACGTTCGGATAGAGCGATTAATGTCTCGCTGTGAATCCGGTTAAAGAAGTCGCTATTAAATAGATGCACCACTTTTTCTAACAAGGTAAATGTGGTTAATGGTGGGCATTGTTTAGATGCTGACAAGATCGTCTTGACGGCTTCATTAACTAAAGATGAGCTTTGAGGATTGGTATAATTACGAGCGATTGTTTGAGAGCGATCGAGATCGAGTTGGGCGGTAATATATAGACAAGCTGTTTGAATGAGGGGATTGCGATCGTCGAGTAACGGGGATAGAGAGTTGAGTGTTTCTGCGCTTGAATAATCGATCGCGCAGGTATTTGTGAGTCCTGATAATGGTGTTAGCTGCTCAATTATTTCTGAATGTAGTCGTGTTTGCCAATCCTCCGATTCTAATATTTCCAGCAAAACTAATGGAGCTAAATTGCCTAATTGTTGGGCGAGAGCGATCGCCGATCGATCGCTCTTGAGGCTGATTATTGCTTCTAAAATATTACGAACGATTAACTCTTTCTTATGATGAATACTACTCTTGAGCAGCAGCAAAACTGCTTGATGCTCGGATAGAATTGGTTGATTGAGTCCCCGATAGCAGGCAATCAGATCTGGTAATTGAGCGAGCAAAAATTCTGCTCTGCGTAAACTGCCAGCTTCTGGAGAAATTCCGCTTAAAATCCAAGCTTCATCTTGAGAACTGATGGAATATTGGCGGCGCAGTGCATCAAGCTCGATTGATGGATCGAGAGGACGATCGGCATTAGTCAGATCTTGTTGACTTTGTAATAGCATCAATCGTTCTAGCGATTTACGATAACCAGTTAAGCGAATTTGATTTTCTAAACTGCGTTTGCGATCGGGGTTTAATAACTCTGGATCTTCAATGCCTAATTCTTCTAATACCTGGCGGTGTTCGTCGTCGGTAATGCTTAATTCTTGACGTAATTGTTGCAATACTTCTAAGCTACTAGAATAATTAGCATACCCTTCTTCCAATGCTTCACGCACGACCCCTTTATAAGCTGTATGTCGTTTTTCTCTGGTAAATCCCGGTAAAACTTTCGCTAAAATATACACCTCATGAGTATTCAGATCGCTCAAAGAACGACCTTCTACATACTGAGAAATATCTAGTTGCAACTTCTCCAACTGCTTGCGGAACCGACTTGCCAAATTCTCGCGCGAATACAGATCGGAGCTGAGTCTCCAAGTTTTGTACACCCACAGCGTACTCAATAATACTAGCGCAAGCTCGTAAATATATTGAGCCGAAATCGGCATCAGTTGCACTAATGGGCGACCGCCAAAGATAAAGAAAAAGTTGAAAACAAAAAATGTACACAGCGTAAAAATGCGATGCCTAATTACGTCTGGGGACAGCTTGAGATCGCGCTTGCGACTATAAGACTGTGCCCATTGCTCAACCTGTCTGCCCAATCGATAACCGATCGCGGTAGAGATACCCAATGTCATTGGTACGGCAACAATTTTAGGAATATTAATCGCCTGCCCGAATATATAAAATCCTGGATCTAATAGTGTTGATAATTGATCTGGTTGTCTCGCCCATGCACCAGAAACATAATAGTCCCAACTACCCGCATACAGATAATAATAACCAAAATAACCGATAACTAAGCCCACATAACCATACCGCAGCCACGATACTTCTGGCTTATTCAAACCATCCCAATAAGCTCGTGCTGAGTCGATATCAATGCAGGTATTTTGACAGGCAACACAAGCACTTTGCTCTTTCCCATCTGGTAATACCGTCCGACACATCGACTGCGTAATTGAGGTATCGCTAGTATGTGCCTTACTGCTCAATAAACCGCCAGGTTCGCTATAAATCTGCTGCACTGGAGCCATCGGACAAAAATAATTGCACCACGATTTACCACCATACAAATAACCGACGGTAATTGCCGCAGCGATCGTAAATAATATCCACAATGCTAATACCAATCGATCGGCATTAAAAAATAAAATCCGCCCACACAATCCGACAAATAGCCAGCCAAATTGCACGTAGGGATAATTCTGACCCAACCAGGAATCAGGCTTGACTTTTGGCAACTCATAGCGAACTTTTCCCGTATTCGGATTTTCGCGTTTGAATTGTCTTTGCTTACCTAATGCACGGGGAATTTGCGACAAAAATGATAGCGGACAAATCCTGCGCCAAACTTCATGTCCGAACACGAGCAAAATAAAGATCGATGAAGGCACAATTGCCCCCCAAAATAAGGTCGTCGCCAATGGATAAGGCCGCTCTACCAGACACTTTCCCTGTACCAAAATACAGCTACCTGACAACCTTAACGGACTCCAAGGATGATTGGGCTGCGTCAATACCCAAGTCCAAGGATCGTAAAACAAAGATGCAATAATCAGCAGCCATGCGACCGTTAAGATCCAACGTACCACATGCATTCGCCGTTCGGTTAGCTGTGCGAACATACAACGTAGAAGTTAACTAGTAGTACAGAGTTTTGATTTGTGGATGCTCTCGATCGAGATCCACATCTGTATTGTAGTTGAAATTTACATGTGGGTAGTATGCCAATCGGCATAAAATTGTGAGTGAAGCTATTACTAATTATATTTATTAGCATTTTATCAACCCATTTCAGTCCGATCGACTACTTGTACTGAGCGGCTTGCACTGAGCGGAGCCGTAGCGTAGCGTCTCCGCAAGGAGAAGTGAGCCTAAGTATCGATTAATTTAATTATTCATCATCGTGAGCGTAACGGTTGTAAAGGAAATCTAAGGCGTAGTTGCGGACTTGATAGTATTCGGGCATCTCCATCAGTCTCGATCGATCGCGGGGGCGGCTGAAGGGGATGGTGAGTACCTCCCCAATATTTGCCGCAGGGCCATTTGTCATCATCACGAGCTTATCAGCCAGGAATAAAGCCTCGTCGATATCGTGGGTAATCATCAGTACCGTGCAGCGATTTTGATTCCAGATTTTGAGGAGTTCTTCTTGCAATTCTTCTTTGGTAATCGCATCGAGCGCACCGAATGGTTCGTCAAGAATTAGGACTTCGGGGC
>JANOPX010000007.1:0-15896 GCA_031422115.1 Chamaesiphon sp. VAR_4_metabat_408
ATGTTTGGAACTTGAAACAGGCGACTAGTTTTGACAAGTTACGTCCGTTACGGGTGAAGTTGAGTAAGTAGTTCTGAAATGCTTACGCCGAAAGGCTTTCAGCCTTAGCGTACAATTTTCCCGTTTTGGCACGGTGATGCCAGCCACGATTGAGCCACGATTGAGCCACGAGCGAGCCACGATTGAGCCATATTGTGGCTTTATCATAATTAATAAATATAGTATTACTTCAAAAATGATGGAAACTATAAATGCTTATTAGTATTCGATCGCTCTGGCGAAAGATCGGCAAGGATAGATTGGACGAAATCCAGGAATACAGAAAATGACCGCTCAAAATACTACAATGTAGCAAATAAAATACTTGAGATTATGTTTGCTTAACAATTCTTATGGTCAAATATTAGTACAAAAATATTAAAAATATCGGGAAGATTCCCGATATTTTTATGTCCGATAATCGACATTTGCGGGCATTGAGCTAATGGAGTTTTATTGTACTCAAAAGAAATAAAGACATTAAGCTAACAGTTAAGCATCACGGGGTTGAGCCGAGATACGTGCAAAATAGTGCCACTTACATTAGCAGATATGATCCAACGAGAAATGGGGCTTTTATATCTGCTAACGCTCCTCAAAACCCGTAAATTTCATGTCTGCTAATGTAAGTGGCACCTTTTTACACGTATCTCGGCTCGACCCCCCACTTGCATATGTTAAACTGTACCTAACTTTATTTCACGTAGTTTCTGCAAATTTCAAGCCAGCCAATTTGCACTTTCACCGCACCAAATGGAAATTTTTGCATGTCAGATCTGAAACCAGTTCTTCAATCTAAAAATAGTTAGAACTATGTTGATTTTTTTCATTTTTATTTGTATCGTTGCGGTCGCTATTTTCGCCCTGCCTTATATATTGATTTCCAGAAATAGATTACCTCAACCATCAGGACAATGGCAAGTAGGTACCAGCGAGATCGTTTGGAAATCACCAGACTATCCAGAAGCCAGAATAATTGCAAAGATATGGTATCCGACAGACGATCGATCTCATAGAAATAGTCCTTATGTTGGTAAATTTGGTGGGGCTTTTACCGATTCGATCGTTCTAAATATTATCTACAAGTTAATTTTTCGATTACTTCGACATGTTTCTAGTCCAGCATTAATTAATGCAACTCCCAGCCAGATTCCTAATGGTTTTCCTGTTGTGCTGATCTCTCCTTGTTGGACGGGAATTAATTTCATGGTTACTTTCTACGCCTTAGAATTTGCCAGTCATGGATTTGTTGTGGTTGGCATCAATCATCCTGAGTCTAATATCGGTACGATGTGTGCGGATGGTTCCCACATAAAACTCGCACTGTTTGATACGTCAATGGATGCAATAAAACTCGAACAACATCAGGGTAACATCATCCAACAGCAAGCCAGAAATATATCAACAGTTTTGGATCGAATCATCCAGCTCAATTCTACACCCGACTCATTACTAAATCGCACGATCGACACTAATAGAATATTTGCAGCCGGACATTCGCTGGGTGGGGCGGCTAGTTTTGTTGCTTGCGGTAAAGATACGCGGATTGCAAAAGGAGTCGAGCTTGATAGTATTTTTATCGATTTAGACCATGAAAATGCCAATTATACAGACAAGGAATTGTTGGTAATATATGCTGATCGCGACAGATATAAACTTGCAGAGAAAAATAAAAACAACCGTCGTCTATACGATGCAAATTTTGCAATCGATCAAAAATCGATGGATATCCTCGCAGCGAAAACAGATGTGCGAAAGCTGACGATCGATCGAACAACGCATTCAAGTCTTACCGATCTAGGGATTTTAATAAATCCGGCTATCGGTAAAAAGCTTGGCTTGTTAGGTCAAGCAGATGGATTAACAGTGCTGCGAGAATCAGCAAGAGTAATGATTGATTTTCTTAATAAATAAAAATATAGATAGTAGAAAGATGCTCAAGCCCTTTTTTGAGAATTTATACAAAACTCTACTGGCTTCCAAAAATCGTATTATCACACCCTTAATCCCCACAACCCCCTACCACCAACGGTTAGAGGGTTTTGTTTTTGTCCATTTATCAGCACTCTAGAAAATTTATAGCATTTAGATACACGAGCGGATAATTACAGGATTTTGAAGTATTTGCAACACGATCCGCTCGTGAGATGGTTGATGTGGCGGTTCTTTAGTTCTGCTAGGTTTCCAAATCTAACATAACTAAAGAGTCAAAAGTTATTAATTGCTGATTCTATCTTATTAATAGCTGACTCAACTCTGTCCAACCGTCTGCGATTGCGTTGCTCGATATATGCCTGTTTAACAGATTCATCCATAGGTAAATTACTAGTACTTGAAACTCGCCCAATATGTTGATGTTTCGTGTATTTACTCGCTTTGCTATTTATTTTATCCTGTTTTTTTCGCTCAAAAATAGGTTCTAGAGCCTCCCATTTTGCATATGTGTAAGTATGTGTCATAGTGCTATTGGGATATTCTCTAGTGATTTTATACTGAGATATCCAGATGTTTGGAGGTGCCAAAGGTCGTAACAAAAGACGTTCGCGCAATCGATAAAGCTGGTTAATTTTGGCGTGGATGCGGTCGGTGTCACTCATCTTGTAGCTTGGAGGATTCTTTTGTTATGCTTTAATTCTAACACCAACAGAACTAGATAATCCGCCCATCAAGTACAATATTATCGTGGGTATTCATCAATGAGTACAATATTATATTAATACTAGACCGTCTAATAATATTGCACCTAATCTAATACTTGAGTCAGATAGTCTATTAATATTATTGCACTAAATCTAATCCTGTGGTACAATATTAATAACAGACTAGAGATAAAATACAATAATATGGCAACAGACAATAAGGGGATAATGGTTTATCTGACTCCCGATCTGGTGGATGCAATCGGTCAGTACTGTCTAGATAATGGCATCACACGTAAGATTGGGGGCGATGAAGCTGCACCCTCGTTAGGTACGGGCATCGCACATTATCTCAAAAGTACAATATTAAATACTGTACCATTACCACCCAAGAATCTTGTATCAACTCAAGAGTGCAATAATAATGTTGGACTATCTGAGGAAAAAATAACAGACTTAATTCAAGAGTACAATAATAATAGTGGACTTTCTGAGGAGAAAGTAACAGACTTAATCGAGGAAAAGATCGCAACATTACCCCCCACCCTCAGCCTTCTGGATGTTGATCGACTCATCGGATCTGCCATCTCCTCAATTACAAAAACGACAGCCGACCTAGAAAATATCATTAAGCACCAGGGGGCAGAGATCGATCGACTCAGTAAAATGGTGGGCGAGTTAGTAGCTGTTGACATCGAATCGCCTACTAACACAGCAATTCAGCCCATTAACGATGACTCTCTAGCCTGGGGGGACTTCTGCGAGACGATTGATGAGCCATTGCCAAAAGAGCGAAACAAAGCCAGTGGGGATAGAATGGTTAAACAGGCAGAATCAAAAGGATTTAACGGTTGGCGGTACGATGGGAAAACGAAAAAATTCACTCAACCACCCAATTTTTCCTCCCCATAGATACAATTATCGGAACCTTAAAAGTCAGCCCATTACCCCGATAGAGCCAATCAGCATAAAGATTTCACGCTTTTAACGAGGATAGTTATGGTAAATTCAACTAAATCGATTTTCGCGATGAAGTTGTGGGTACTGGCTACTACCGCAGCAATTAACTAGGAGCAAAAAAATGATTACTGGATTATTCATGGGCTGGACAGATCCATTCACTAAAAAGTGGTTCCCCATTACCAAGATGACTTGGAAAAATGACAAATACTATACAGTTCATCTTCAGGGAATGTTACTAGCAATGGAGGTTAGTCCAGCCTATCGGACTGGAGTAAGAAGTGGGTTGATTAAACTCGATAAAGTAAGAGTGAGTGACGGGATTAATGTAGATTTTCGACCGAGAATGCCTGTAAATCGACCTTACACCGATCTTGCCAAATTAGAACAATTGGGTTTGTCAACCGACCTCAACCTATTCGATCCTTTTGAATATATAGCCAGAAGTGGGGGCAAAACTGGCGGTGATTCTGCCGATATATTTCCCCAAGTTACTCCCGACGATAATGGGATCTATAACTTCTATTTTTGCATTAGAGCAATTAAGGGGATCGATTCAAACCACCTGCACCTCAACCCCGAACTAGTTATCAGAGATGGGCTGATTTATCATCTGTCTGTTTTACTCGATAAAGCTCCTGGTTATATTAAAGACATAGCAGCACACCACCCCCAGGCGATTAAGCTAACTGTGGCTAAAATTAGCTATTCTTTCGACCGCGAAAGAATTCTATGTCATGCTCGAATAGATAGTAAAGTTACCACCCCTTTTACCGACGAGCATTATCAACCTTTAGTCGATCTATTGGTTGGTGGTATTAAATAAGATGAGCGAGAAATCTGAAAGTGAATATCGCATCTATTATATCGACCCTAAAAAACACCTTAATTCTGAAGATTTAGAGCTGGATTCAGATGTAGATGTAGAAGCAAATGATGGGATAATTCCTAAGATTTGGAATGATGATAATGAGCTGAAAAGCTGTTTATTTAAAGTGGCTCATCGAACCCCAAGATCCGAGCGTAATGTTAGAGTAGATTGGGCTGAGAAGGTTGTTAGCGAAATCGCCGATCTATTAGGCATCCCTACCGCTAGATATGAATTTGCAACTACATATTTTAGAAATTCTCCAGAACTTGTTGAAGGAATCGTGTCAATTAATTGTATCGCTACTGGTAATGTCAGACAAAGCGGTGAAGAACTTTTAAATCAAATGATTGATGATGGGAGTGAAGCATCTCAACAGTACACAATTGAGAATTCTATCGAAGCCTTAGACTTAGCTCAAGTCAAGCGACCGAGTGGTTATGACAGAATACCTAATGGAATTGAAAGTGGATCTGAAACTTTCGTCGGATATATTCTCCTAGATACGTTGGTTGACAATTGGGATAGACACGCTGAGAACTGGAGTATCATCTTAGGTGAAGAAATTGAATTAATGCCTTGCTATGACTATGGTGAATCATTATGCAGTGGAGATAATGATGAAGAAAAACAATCCATCAAGCTCGATGAATACATCCAAGTTTCTTCTTCCTCTTTCACCGATCAAGAAGGCACTAAACGTTTATCGATGTTAGAAGTATTCAAACGTGCTGCCTCACTCAAGCCCCAAGCTGCTAAAATCTGGCTCGACCAATTAGCCGCACTCAACCCCGCTGATATTAATCAAATATTCAATCGCATCCCTGAAGGTAGAATTACGGAAGTGTCGGCTAACTTTGCTAAAGGTTTAATCGAATACAATCGCACCGAACTATTAAGACTATACCCATTAGAACTAGATAGTGGTCGATAATTCTAAGAGGAAGCAACAATCCTGTCATGTCAGACAACAATTTTTTTACAGATTTCACTGAAAATTTGGGATTCGACAATTCATTATCTCAGACTGGTGTAAATGGCTATTTACAGAATGAGAAAGCTCTAGAATATTTCAGAAAAAAAATATCTGACTGGAATAATATTTTCACAACTGCCTCTAGTGCTGCTGCGGTCGGTCTTCTGGGGATGCCTATCATTACGCTTATTGAGGCTGTTGGAGCTTTAATCTCCAATGAGTTGTCAATCTCTATAGCCCGAATAGTTCCGGTTATGGAAATGTTGCTAACAGAGTTTCAAAATGAAGAAATTACTATTACCCCTAACGTTAAAACAGAGGAAGGAACAATCGATTTGCTGGTTAGAACGGCTGATGGTCGATATTTTGCTTTAATGCTTCGCTCGAATGGGGAATCAAAAGTAAGATGGAGAGAAGATCGTCAGGAGTTTATTGCTGTGAGAAAAAGTGGAAGACCTAAATGGTCTGGACTGAAATTATTAGGCGAACGATTAAATAGTGACATACTGTATTTGAAAGAGGAAAAAAACCCCTTGTTTGGGACTTCTAATACAGAACGCAAAAAAGGATGTATAAAGGCAATCGTACTCACAGCCAACACAACAATAGATCCTAACAACAATCCAGAACACCTAGTTACCTTCGGACGCACTAGAGCTTTGAAGATCGGTGGAACAACTACCTATTTTCTAGTAGAACGAGCGCATCTGGCAGATTTCATACGGAAGCCGAGAGAAAAACCGATCGATATGTCCTCTCATAGGGCATGATTAAATAAGTACTAAAAAACTTGCCTTGAACACTCAAAGCAAGCAGTTTAGATCGGACAAAATTATCCACCTCACCCGTAAAGTCGGTGAGGAACGCCGTCCCAGGCTTCTCTCTGGGGGGTAGCGCACGTTTTACCAGGAACATGACCCCCTGGAAAACGTCCATATTTAGCCCTCTTAATGGCTAATATGTTATTGACTTTAATGTCTCTAGTATGCCCTAAAAAAGGCTGCTTACATAAGCTATACAGCATAGTATAAGCTGAATGGCTGAGAGACATCAAATAGATAGCTTTCCCTAGTTCGTCTGGCGGCTCCCACTTTAGGAGCTTCTCATGACATCATCGACTCTCAACGGTAATAGACCAAAGGCAATTGCTGCTCTAGATACACTCCCTGCACAATTTGCGCTCACTCCTGTGAGCGCAAAAGCCCCCTATCTTCCCAACTGGCAATCGCTCGACACCAGCCGCGAGGATATCGGCAAAGATATCGCTAGCGGTAAAGCTGATGGATTTGGAATCAAAACAGGCATTCCCAGTGGTGGGATTTGTGCAATCGACATTGATGGTACCGCCGCTCGGTGTAAATTGTACGACATCATGGGCGATGAAGAACTGCCCATCACCGTCGAATTTGCCAGTGGGAAACTCGATCGCTCTCAATATCTATACACCATCCCTCAAGCTCTTTGGGATACCCTCAAGACCAAAAGCGAGAAAATCCCCAATGGTGAAATAGTAGAAGGAAAAGAAGGGGAAGAAGAACTTGGCTTTTTCTGGACGGGGCGACAATCTGTTTTACCACCATCCGCTCACCCTGAGACAGATGGGTATTTTTGGGTGCATTCACCCGAAGACACTCCTATTGCGCCCCTTCCCCAAAAACTACTGGACTACTGGCTGAATCTAATTAGTCCACCCCGCCTAATCGCTAACACACAGCCAGTTCAGCCAGTAACTAAGCCACAGCCACAGCCATCATTAACAGGCGATGTTCTAACTATTCCAATCGAGCGGCTGTTAACCAAGGAACATCGGGCGGTACTGGGTGGTACCAGTAAAGGAGGACGAAATAGTACCGGAGCTAGTCTAGCACGAGATTTGATTGGGGTAGCGGCGTTAGGCGCGATCTCATGTGACTATCGCAAAAAGGATTACACCCTCACCATTGAAGGCAATCCAGAAGATTTATTTTATAGTTTCTGCGATGGATGTAGCCCACCTTTGACAA
This sequence comes from Chamaesiphon sp. VAR_4_metabat_408, assembly GCA_031422115.1. Taxonomy (GTDB): domain Bacteria; phylum Cyanobacteriota; class Cyanobacteriia; order Cyanobacteriales; family Chamaesiphonaceae; genus Chamaesiphon. Next base: position 7,486 of record JANOPX010000007.1, read on the forward strand.
CTAGTGAAGGTGACAAAATTTGGAAATCTGCACAAACATCAGACCATGAGCCATGTATCCGCGATGAGGAGATCTTAAAAAATTGTGCGCGATCGTATCTAAAAGAGATTGTACCAATAACCAAAAGACAGACTAAATCTAAAAAGGGTAAGCCTGGGGTTAATGAATCAGAAGTTAACGAATTTGAGGGTAACGAATCTGAGGGTAATGAGTCGAGTCAGGAATATCCATATTTTACAACCGATCTTGATGAAGGGTTAATTTATCACTATATTACTAATAATTTTGGCAACCTTTCTTACAAATCTAGTCGCGTTGGAAACCATCTCGATGTGCTTGCTTATGTTAATAATCCAGAGGGTAAAGGCAACTCAATTTATGTCGAATTTAAAACGATCCGAGGCGATATCAAAGAAATAACTTTAATGCGTAGCTCATTGGTACATGAGACATCATTAATGTTGGCTGAATTACAAGATATTGGTTATTTCTTCGATCTCAATCAAAAGAAACAATTAATTAGTTATCTCAATCAACTAGGTGGCACAGTTGAGAAAAAATATACGATTACCGAACAAACTGGATGGATTGGTAATAGTTATGTATCTCAAACCAAAACATATAGTGCTGACAACAATAGCGATCTAAAATTTCGAGATATTAAACCAACTGCTGACTCAATCTCAGAAATAAAAGGAACCCTAGCCGACTGGCAGAATAATATAGGCGAAAAATGTGCGGGTAACTCAAGGCTGATTTTTGGGATTGGTGTTGGTCTAGCTGCACCTCTACAACCACTATTAGGAATTGAATCAGGTGGTTTCCATTTTGTAGGAGATACATCAGTTGGGAAAACTACTGTACTAAAGGTTGCCGCATCGGTGGTGGGGATTAAAGATCTACCCCAGTGGCGGACAACAACCAATGGGTTGGAATCGATCGCTTATGCCCACAATCATATGTTGTTGCCCCTAGATGAAATCAATCAAGCTGATGCAAGAGACGTTGGGGCGATCGCTTACATGTTAGCTAATGGTCAGGGGAAAACTCGAATGACCAAAAAGCTCACCAATCAAAAGGCTAAAACCTGGCAACTCCTATTTTTATCTTCTGGGGAACAGGGGATGGGTCAATTTATGGCGACCGCCGGAATGTCACAAAAAGGGGGTCAAGAAGTACGATTGCCAGACATCCCAGCGGCGGTCGCTGGTTCACCCTATGGCGCGTTTGAAGAAATTCATGGTTGTACCACATCAAAGGAGTTTGCAGAAAATCTAAATCGTGCAGCCCATAAATATCATGGGACTCTAATCGATGGTTTTCTGGAAAAATTAGCGGTTGATGTAGTTGAAGATGATTTCCTGAACGATCTGAAGCGACGACTACGGGAAATCTCGAACAAATTGGCTACTGGCACCACTGACAATGCTGTATCGCGTGTCTCAACCCGATTTGCTCTGATCCAAGTTGGTTTAGAGTTAGCGCATAGTTATGGGTTACTTGCATTCCCCGTAGTTCAGATCGCGTGGGCAATCCAAATAATGTTTACGGACTGGTTAAACAGTCGTGGAGGAGACGGTTCGGTAGAGATGCGCTCGGCAATTAATCGCATCCAGCATTTACTAGTCACCAATGAGTTTAGCGATCGGGTTTACACTCTCCCCAATGATGACAATCGCACTATCCGAAATTTGTTGGCTTATCGGAAGCTCGACGCTTCAGGTTCCACTGAAGAGTTTTGGATTCCGCCTTCTGTCTTCGAGAAAGAAATCTGCGAAAACATGAACAAAGCGGAATTAATCAAAGAGCTGCAACGGCTTGAAATGATGCCACCCCCTCGTTCTGATGGCAGTTCAAAATATCAACGCAAGATAAAATCTAAGGCTAGCTACTATTTTATTCTAAAACCCGTTTTTTCGGCTGAAGCGGCTGAAGCGGCTGAAGCGGCACCTCAGAACCCATTACCTGTAAGCACTCCACCGATTTATTCCGCTTCAGATGCCGCTTCAGACCCGCTTCAGACTCTGAAGCGGGAGGATAATATACCCCCGCTTCAGCCGCTTCAGATATCTGAAGCGATACCTGAAGCGGGTCTGAAACCTTCAAAACTAGTTGTAGAAAGAGATATAGAGAACGCTTCAGCCGCTTCAGCCGCTTCAGAGACTTTTACGTTTGAAAAAAACGTAGAGTTAACTAAACCAGAAGTAATGATTAATCAGAGTGTGAAGCTCACCACCACAGAGCAAGTGGGTTTCGTGGTTAACCACCGCGACCACCAACACCAACACCCCAAACGTGGTGTTGTGATAATTAGTCAATATCTGGTCGAGTTTAAGGATGGCGATCGTAAGTGGTTGGATGCTGACATTTTGGTATTCATCCAAAACTCTCAAAACCTTCAGATTAACTCTGAAGGTTGAAGGTAGTTACCCAAACATCTCAAAATTTGGGTGAGTAAATTTTCAGAGGCGAAAAATCGTACCCCCCGCCACCTGTCAATCGGAGCTAGCCCACTTTACTTGGAGTGGGTGGGGGGTGATTTTTCGCTGCTCTGTTCTGGGGGCAGCAATTAGCGCGGCGTTAGCGCGGCACTAATTACTCGTTAGGGAATAGCGCGTATTTTCGCCCGCTGCATCTTCGAGATCGGTAATTGGGCAGACGGGCGAAAATTTGTAGCGCGGTCGAAATTACAGTCAACCTCTGTGCCGTAGTCTGCTCGTATTTTGATTAACTTCAATACTAGTACAAGTTACTATGAACTGTAATAAATAAGTTACTGTACCCTACTATTTTATTACCGTACGAAGTATGAAAAGTATCAATTTTCAAAGGCTAATTTAGCGGATAAAAATCTCTAAATAACACAATAAATAGGGGAGTCGAGAGGGGGAACCCCTTCGCTAGATTGCCATTTAGCCGTTAAGTTTCGCAGAAACTTGTACGGATAATGGCATAGCTAGCTCCTCCCCCTCACTATCCCCTTCAACCTGCACTCAATTCTACGCTTCTACGCTTTAGATTAGGAGCGGTACAATTTTGGGGAAATTCTATGGTAACTGAGTAATATTCGATGGGGTTACTACTAAGAATTAAGGTGGTTAGTTCTGACTATTAGCCAATTTAACAACAATACGACTGAAATATTCTATGACGAGCGAACATTTTACTGAGATAGCTGACTTGGATCGGTCGCAATAGTTGGCATTCCCCAATATTTATGTTAGTTACGCTTGTATTAATTGAAATCTAAGTAGATAAGAATTCACTAAAATGACGAATTCATGGCTCAATCAACGAGAAAAAAATCGGCATAGACTTTGGTTAAAATGGCGTGCAACCAGCCATCTAGCCTATGCTTGGTATTGATATGGTCAATACATTTACATATTATGGTCATTACCAAATCGATACCAAGCATAGCTAGTTTGGGTATTAAGATGTGCTATTTTTATCAAGATGGAACAGCTTGTAGATTTTAGAATTTTAATCGGACAAAATTATTGAACTTGGCTCAGAGTTGAACTTCTTAGATTTGCTATTGTACTGCCAGCCATCATAGCCTTTCTTCACTGCCAAGAGTATTGATTTATCACCGTTGGCTTTGCTTCGACTAGTTGGCAATGGCTAGCCAGGCATCACCGTGCCAAAACGGGAAAATTGTACGCTAAGGCTGAAAGCCTCTCAGAGCAATGGTTTCAGACCTGAAAATTGATTTTCAAACAGATGATGAGGCTGAAAACTTTACCGATAGGTCGTTTGAGCCACTTTGGGACGAGATTCTCCCAGCCACTCGCTCGGTTTATTGGTGCAGAGTAGTATGTATTCTCTGCACCTTAACTAAATATTTAGACAAAAGTATTCTTAATGCTCAATCTAAATTATCGAAATCCCGAAAGTATTTACGAAAAATTAGATAAGCTTCTCAGTGCTAATTGCGCCACTTCTTCAGCCCGTTGTGATGTAATTTTTTGGTACCTTAACGTTGTCTGAATACTCTCATGCCCCATCAATGCTCTAAGTTCCTCAATCGCCATCAGCCCCACCCGCTCCGTCGCAAAAGTATGCCGTAAGTCATGAATCCGAATCCCTTGAAGTTCTGGAGTATCACCAATCAACTTACTCCAAGATTTATGCGTCATTCGGTAAGAAAGGCGAGATACAGCCAATGTTTTCGGCTGTTGAGCGGTGAATAAGGCGAGATGGTCACAGTGGCGGTAATATTTTAGATAATGGTCTAGATGGCTCTGTGCAGCTTCACTGTAGAAACACCATCGTTGCTTATTCCCCTTTCCGACAACTTGAAATTTGCGGTTGTGGAAATCTAGCTCATCTAAATTAAGAGCCAACACCTCGGCAATCCTAGCACCACTAGTATGCAGTAAACGCACCAGCGCATCTAAACGAACATCCGGTCTAATCGCACTATACAGCACACTTAACTGGGGAGGAGTCAGATAATGGACAACCTCATCCGTCCCATGTTCCCCTTGTTCGCGACTAGGCTTGCGCCTGGGGAGTCCAGCAATCGGATTGGATTGAAGATAGCCCAGATTGACAGCAAAGTTAAACAAAGCCGCAATGACAGTCTGATGGCGACGATGAGTTGTATAGGAGATATCTGTCAGACCATCAAGATATGCCACTAATAATTGGCGGTCGATGATTTCAATCGACCATCGACCATACTGTTGGAGCAAAGGAATCATCGTAGACTCATAAGAACGTACAGTGCTGTTCACTAATCCCTGACGCTCTAAAAACTCAGTGACTAAAGCTGCTAAATTCATGATTTAAGAGTGACTTTTGTAAATTAATAGGATAAAAGTGAACAAACTTAATTATTATTAATGAGTATAGTTTTAGATATATTTTAATGTCTCAACCAGACGATTCGACCCTACCAACAGTAGCAGAAGGACTGGCTAATTATATCCAGAGGTTACGAGGACAGCTCTCTTTGACCCAAAAAGAGTTGAGTGAGAAGGCGGGAATACATATCCAGACCATCCGCAAAATCGAGGCTGGACAAACCTCAAGACTCAATCAAAAGGCTAAGATTGGTCTAGGGGTTGGATTGAGGATACCAGTAGAATACCTGGACGCAGCAGTCAAAAAGGTCGTTCCAGAAACAATTACTACGTTAAAATTTTGCCCTATATGTTGGATTCCAGGGACTATCCCCGACAAAATGTGGACTGATTTACGGTCGAAGTATTGCTTTAGTTGTGGCACAGGATTGCGAAATCGTTGTGCTGATTGCAACCAACCAATCCTGTCACTAAAATTCAAATTCTGCCCTTACTGTGGCACGAATTACAAACAAACAACTTCAATTACCTCTTAATTATTAAATACTCAGGTAAAATCATTGGCAACTCGCGAACTTTTATCTCCAGCACAGCGGCTACAATTTACTGAAATTCCTAATTCGATTACAGCTAGAGAGATTGCCAGTTACTATACTTTTAGTAATGAAGATCTCAAAATTATCAAAGAACATCGTAGACCACATAATCGGCTAGGGTTTGGAGTGCAGTTATGTTATCTCCGCTTCCCTGGGCGCGTTTGGAATCTAGAGGAAATAGTACCTGTGGCTGTATTAGATTATATTGCTACTCAACTAAAACTCGACCCGACGATCTTAGATACCTATTCACAAAGAGATTCAACCCGCCGCGAACATTTAGTAGAAATTCAGTCTAAATTTGGATTTCAGTCTTTTACGATGTCTAGCTATAAGCAACTCTCAAAATGGTTGCTACATCAAGCGATTCCTTCAGACAAAGGGATGGTACTTATCGGAGCATTAATTGATGAGATGCGGTTGCGTCAAATTATTATTCCAGCTCTTTCCACAGTCGAACGATTAGCATGGGAAGTTAGACATCATGCTCAAAAATTAGTATGTATTGAGCTAACTAAAAATTTGACCAGCTTTCAAAAGATTGCTTTAGATAAATTATTAATTGTCGAACCAGATAAAAAGCTAACCGATTTAATTTGGCTGCGTCAACCACCAGGACAAGCTAATTCTTGCAACTTTTTAAAAATAGCTGAGAAACTAGATTTTATTCGTCGCCTCAATCTTGATTCTAGCTGCTTAAAACAAGTTCACCAAAATCGCCTGCTACAATTTACCAAAACTGGAGCGAAGTCTACACCTAGCCACCTAGCTAGATTAGATGAATTGAGACGGTACGCTACTCTAGTAGCTTTCCTGATTGAATGGAGTACATCATTAGTCGATTATGCCATTGGAATGCATGATAAGATGATTGGTAGACTATTTAATAAAAGTCAGCATCAGCATAGTGACTCGTTTCAAAGTGATGGGAAAGCAATTAATGAGAAAGTCCGATTATATGCGGCTGTTGGTAAGGCATTAATTGAGGCTAAAGATGCCTCGAAGGATGCCTATCAAGCGATTGAATCAGTGTTAGATTGGGCAGATTTCATTAATAGTGTCGCTGAGGCTGAAAAATTGGCTAGACCTGCCAGTTTTGATTATCTCGAACTGCTCGATTGTCGTTATACCCAATTACGCAGATACACGCCCAAGTTGTTGGAGGTATTTGAATTTAAGGCTACTCCTGCAAGTCAAGCCGTCATAGAAGCTCTAACAATTATTAAGGAATTAAATGAATCTGGTCGGAGAAATGTCCCAGAAACTGCTCCTACTAGTTTTGTCAAATCACGGTGGTCAAAACATGTAATTAAAGGTGGGATAATCGACCGTCATTACTATGAGATGTGCGCTCTGGCTGAATTACGGAGTGGTTTGCGGTCTGGAGATATTTGGGTGGTAGGCAGTAGGCAGTTTCAAGATTTTGAAGATTATTTGCTACCCGATAGCTCATGGCAATTGATGCGTTCTACTCAAACGATACCTGTCGCGATCTTGACAGATTTTAAGACTTATATCGAACAACGTACATTGGAATTATCGGCACAATTAGTAGTTGTTTCTACTTTGATGGCAGAAAATAAGCTCGTAGATGTCAGGATGGAAAAAGAGCAATTAGTTGTTACTCCACTCACTAGTGCTGTGCCCAAGGAAGTGGAGGGATTTAGTCGAAAAGTTCATAGTTTATTACCCAAAATTAAACTAACAGACTTATTAGTAGAAGTTGACGCTTGGACGGAATTCACTAAACATTTTACCCATATACATTCAGGCGAACAAGTTACCGATAAAGTCGTGTTATTAAGTGCCTTACTTGCTGATGGAATTAATTTAGGTTTAACGCGGATGGCGGATGCAATTCCAGGAATGTCTTTCGAGCGGTTAGCTTGGGTATCAGATTGGTACATCCGTGATGAAACTTATTCCAAGGCAATGGCTGAGATCGTCAATTTCCATACCAAAGTACCATTTGCGGCTTATTGGGGGGATGGAACGACATCGAGTTCTGATGGACAACGTTTTAAGGCGGCTGGACATCGGAGTCTGAATGAAGAGATTAATGCCAAGTATGGGAAAGACCGTAGTGTGCTGTTCTACACGCATATTTCCGACCAATATACCCCTTTTCACATTAAGGTGATTAACGCCACGATGAGGGATGCTAGCCATGTTTTGGATGGTTTGTTATATCACGAAAGCGATCTACAAATTACTGAGCATTATACGGATACTAGCGGTTATACAGAGCATGTATTTGCCATGTGTCATCTACTGGGATTTAGATTTGCACCCCGAATGCGCGATTTACCAGATAAGAAAATGTTTACGCTGGGAGCGATTCCGGCTGATTCGCCCATCGCACCTCTGTTGGGGGACAAGATTAATCTGAAGTTGATTGAGGAAAATTGGGATGCAATTCTTCGTCTTGCGAGTTCGATTCGGACGGGAACTGTAACTGCTTCTTTAATGTTGCAGAAATTAGCAAATTATCCACGTCAAAATCGGTTGGCGTTGGCTTTGCGAGAGTTGGGACGTATCGAACGGACTTTGTTTACCCTGGAGTGGTTGCAGAGTCCTGAGTTAAGACGGAGGGTGACGGTGGGGTTGAATAAGGGTGAGGCGAAGCATACGCTCAAAAGAGCGGTGTTTTTTAATCGTTTGGGGGAGGTGCGAGATCGTTCTTATGAAGACCAGTTTTATCGTGCTAGTGGGCTGAATTTGGTAATTGCGGCGATCGTGTTGTGGAATACAGTGTATTTAGAAAAGGCTGTGGAGCATTTGAGGGAGCAGGGGATGGAAATTCCTGAAGAATACTTACAACACTTATCCCCGTTAGGTTGGGAGCATATTAATCTCACTGGTGATTATGTTTGGAACTTGAAACAGGCGACTAGTTTTGACAAGTTACGTCCGTTACGGGTGAAGTTGAGTAAGTAGTTCTGAAATGCTTACGCCGAAAGGCTTTCAGCCTTAGCGTACAATTTTCCCGTTTTGGCACGGTGATGCC
>JANOPX010000008.1:0-8294 GCA_031422115.1 Chamaesiphon sp. VAR_4_metabat_408
GGGGACTGGGGGACGGGGGGACGGGGGGACTGGGGTACTGGGGGACTGGGGTACTGGGGGACGGGGGCACTGACTACCGTATGTACATGAGTTTTCCTACAATCCGCCGATGCTCTTAAAAACCCGCATCCCACACACCAACAAAAGCTGCCGTACATCCACCTCACCGTCTCAAACAACCTATGCTTTGAGGGGGGGTTTCTGCGCAGGCAGAGGCTACGCCAACGGGGGGGGGACACTCCCCCCACCGACGGGGGGTCTGGGGGTCGGAACCCCCAGATCCGGGTTCTCGCCCACACCAAAAAAATCCGCCACCCACAAGTATTTATCATTTACCCCCTTTGCTTATTACAAATATACTTTGACAGGGGTAGTATATATAGCTGCGGTTTTAATCGCCAAGCCTACACCCCATCACCCAAATAAGAACACCAATCACTCCAACTCCCAGGATATAATTTCGCCCCCGTGATTCCCGCTAATTCCAGCGAAAGCAAATTCACACAAGCAGTTACCCCCGAACCACAATAGACAACAGGCTCCACACCCGCCTCAATCCCCGCCCACCGTTGTCGTTGTCCCTCGACATCCAAAGCAAAGCCAGTTGGAGTAGACACGTCTTGCCAGGGATAATTGACAGCACTGGGGATATGTCCGGCCACTGGATCGATCGGTTCAATTTTGCCCAGATATCGATCGGGTTCGCGGGAATCGATGAGTAAGTGTGTGGAAGTGGATTGGATGGCTTTAACTCCATCGATATCGACAATCCAATCTGCTTGAGGTTGCGCCTGAAAATTCCCAGCAGGAACAGGTGCAGGTAAATCTGCGGTGACTGGATAACCAGCTTTGACCCAATTACCATAACCACCATCTAGGATCGCTACATTTTTGTGCCCATAGTAACGTAACAACCACCACAAGCGGGAAGCAAAAGCAAATCGCGAGTCATCATAGGCGACAACGAGAGTCTGGGAATTAATCCCCAAGGCGGCTAATTTCGCGCTCAAGGCTCGATCGTCCGGTAAAGGGTGTCTCCCACCGTGAATTCCCACAGGACTGGATAAATCGCGATTTAGGTCTAAATGGTAAGATCCCTGGATGTGTGCTGTAGCGTATTGCTGTCTGCCTAAATTGGCATCGGCAAGAGCAAATCGACAATCGACGATCGCCAAATCTGGATTTTGGCCCTTGTCTAATTTACGATGTAGCCATTGAGCGGTAACAATTGGAGTCATATTTTTGTGTGACTAATTCAAACTTCATGTACCCAAAGTGAATGATTTTGACTGGTGCAAGGGTATGATAAGAATGGCTAGCGGTTGCGAATATTTTAATCCGCGATCGAATTCCATTTGTCCGAGCATTTTATTAAGTGTCAATTGATTAGATCCGATTTTTCGAGTCAACCCTCTATTGCCCCGTCGTTCAAGGCGTAAGTCTAGGTATGCAACCACCGATTCCATTGGGGACATTGCTTCAAAAACGTTACCGCGTGACCAAAGTATTAGGTCAAGGGGGTTTTGGGCGCACGTACTTATCTCAAGACACTGGCTGTTTTGATGAAATGTGCGTACTCAAAGAGTTTAGCCCTAACGATCGCGGTCGTGACGCACTCAAGAAGTCCAAAGAACTATTCCAGCGCGAAGCTCAAGTATTATACCAAATCAATCATCCCCAAATCCCCAAATTCCGCGCCAACTTTGAAGAGCAAAAGCGGCTCTTTTTGGTGCAAGAATATGCAGAAGGGAAAACTGTTGCCAAAAGTCTCAGCGATAGACTCAAAAATAATCAAACCTTTACCGAAGCAGAAGCGGTTGAATTTCTCAATAATATGCTGCCTGTATTGACTCACATTCATGGGATGGGGATCATTCATCGAGATATTTCGCCCGATAATGTGATTTTCCGCGATCGAGATAAATTACCCGTACTGATTGATTTTGGCGTGGTAAAAGCTGGCGTAACCAAGCTGGAAGCCTCCAACGAAATTAACCAAGGTACTACTGTCGGCAAAGCTGGCTACGCTCCAGGCGAGCAGCTTCAAACTGGCGAAGCCTATGCCAATAGCGATTTGTACGCTCTAGCTGTGACTGTCGTTGTGATGATGACTGGGCGCAAGCCAGAAAGTCTGATCGATAGAAGTACCATGACATGGAAATGGCATCAATGGGTACCGACATTGACTCCCTGGTTTGCCAAAATTCTGAACAAAATGCTGAGTAGGGTACCCAATAGTCGCTATCAATCGGCGAATGAAGTCGCTCAAGCTTTACGCTCGGTATCGGATTTTGTCGGTTCGCCAGCGGGGAAAGTTGAAAGCGCAGCCGAAGTCAGTCAAACTAATGGCACATTGTACCCTTCCCGCTCTGGTTACAATAATGGCACGCAAAATGGCCAAAATGGATCGGTACCACTATCGCGGGTTAGACGATCGACTGGTGTAAGTTCCAATTCTACTCCAACTAGCAATAACACGACCCAAAATCCACTCAGAGGGATTCTTAGTACCCCTTGGGGTATCGCTTTGGGTTCTGGTGTTGCAGCACTAATATTCATTATTTTACCGATATTTTTGATTAGTCGATCGATGACAGTCCCTTCAACTGGGAATAAATCCACACCCGTTGGCGAACCGACTGCAACTACCCCTACAGATCCTACATCAGGCACTGCTCCCACTCCACCACCCCCAAATCCCGTCGCACCTACTACGCCTGCTGCGCCGACTGCGACAATCGAACCATTAATCTTGGAAGTGGGCAAAGCAATTGTCAAAGAAGGCACACTCAATCCAGCACAATCGATCGTGCATACGATGAACCTTCAAGTCGGGCAACAACTCAAAGCAACCTTGACGGCAAATCCGCCCGGTGCGACGATGAATATTTTGGCACCCAATCAAGCCAATGTCGATGTCTTTGCCAAAAATACGGTAAATTGGCAAGGGAGTCTCCCACTTTCCGGCGAGTATCGGATCGAAATTCTCTCACCTGCTGGGGCGGCTGCCAGCAACTACAAGCTCGATGCAATCCTGTCAACCTCTACTCCAGCCGCATCTACACCTGCAACTCCCGTTACTACACCAGCCCCAACACCTTCAACTGCACCTACACCCTAATGGATTCTGAATTATCTAGTCATGAAATGTTTGCTGATTCGATCGCCAAATTAGGACTCGATCGACTCCAGCGGCATATCCTGATTTGTGCCGATCCGAGCAAGCCATTATGTTGTGCTGGAGGGGACAGTTTGGCTGCCTGGGAGTATCTAAAACAAAGGTTGAAGCAGTTGGGTCTCGACAAGCCAGACGCGCCTCTAGGGGGCGTTTTTCGCACCAAGGCAAACTGTTTGCGCGTCTGTCATCACGGCCCAATTTTGGTGGTTTATCCCGATGGAGTTTGGTATCATTCAGCCACACCAGAAGTAATCGAGCAAATTATTCAAGAGCATATCCTCAACGATCGAGTACTAACAGAATATGCTTTTTCAGTACATCCGCTAACCTCTGCATTTGCCCTCGCAGAATAATTGGAGCAAGCCAAGTTAGTAGACAGCATCTCCGTATATGTTGTCGGCGGAGGTTTGCTACTTTCGATCGGTATTTTTGAATTTATCCTGATTCGACCGCTGCATGGGTAATCTTGTCTTATACTTTAACTAGACCCTTAGTGTTGATTAGGATTTTGAGGGCTATTCGCTCGTCGATATCGATATCTAATCTTTATAAATCACCAACGAGTGACAATCTTAGAGTATTATTTCTAAATAGCACCCACTGAGCGATGATGCTGTGGGAAAATCAACACCGCGTACGCGATCGAAACGGGTAACTATAATCGAAAAAAGTATGAAAGCAGTTGGTGGAAAAGATCGCAAGCGACTACTATTAATCGATGATGACCCAAATCTCATCTTATTAGTCAAGGATTATCTGGAATTTCGCGGTTATGAGGTAGTCACTGCCGATAATGGCAAGGAAGCTCTACATATACTCACTCAAGACCTACCAGATATGATCATCTGTGACATTATGATGCCAGAATTGGATGGCTATGGGACGATCGAACACATCCGTCAAGATAGACGCACCAATTGGATTCCCGTGTTATTTCTCTCAGCCAAAGGGCAGAGCCAAGATCGGATCAAGGGTTTGAATCTTGGGGCGGATGTCTATATGGTGAAACCTTTTGAGCCGGAAGAACTCGTCGCTCAAGTGGAATCTTCGCTCAAGCAAACCAATCGAATGCTCGAACATAATGAGGGGATTGGTGAGGATCGATCGCCGATTCAAGTTCCTGCTAGTGTGGAGTTGACTCCGACGGAACTCAAGGTGGTTCAATTGGTAGCTAGGGGTTTGGCAAATAGGGAAATTGCGATTCAAATGAATGTCAGTCAGCGGACGATCGAGAGTCATGTATCGAATATGTTGGGCAAAACTGGACTGAATAATCGGACTGAGTTGGCTCGGTGGGCGATCGAGACTAGAATGGCTTAGTTGGGATTTTTTGACTCAGATCCGTTGGGATTACTTGAGTCAGATCCGTTGGCATTTCTTGTGGTAACAGAACCCGGATCTGGGGGTTCCGACCCCCAGACCCCCCGTCGGGTTGGGGGAGTGTCCCCCCCCCCGAACCCCCCCCTCAAAGCATAGGTTGTTTGAGACGGTTGGGTGGATGTACGACAGGCTTTGTTGGCGTGTGGGATGCGGAGGTTTTTGAGAGGATCTGTGAATTATAGGAAAACTCATGTAGATAGGGTAGATATGGTAGCCAGTCTCCCAGTCTCCCCGTCCCCCCGTCCCCCAGTCTCCCCCTCTCCCCCTCTCCCCTCAATAAACCCTACCTCGCCACTGCTTTGGCTGTTGGAAGGCTGACAAGAAGATGCGTAAAACTGCCACAGGATCGGCGAGTGGTGATAGCCAAAAGGTACAAGCAGCAAGCGAGAAACCCTGGCGATAATAAGAGGGATAAATTGCTAGGAGTAGGGCGAATCTAACTGCTACCAGGAATAGATTTAAACCGATCGCGAGTTGGAGGGTGAGAAGGGATGATTCATGCCCTAAATTCCACAAAATTAGAGTCAATGGAATGGGTAATGCTTGGACTAATAATAATAAAGCTAAGTCGCTCCACAATTGAGGTTTGGTAGTTGCATCTTTGAGATCTAGCGATCGACCCCACTCTTTCCAAGTTTCTGCCATGCCTGCATACATTCGCACCCGAATGACTTTCGCGCCGTCTAAAAATCCGACTTTAAAACCTTGTTTGGCGGCATTTCGGGCGAGAGTCACATCATCACAAAAAGAACTCGCTGCACTAGTATAACCATCTAACTGTACTAATACCGATCGACGACACAGAAAGCACTGTCCATTAGCCATCACCCGCTCTGGTGGTTGATTTCTCACGCCAGCCGAATCAAACCGATAGAGCAAAGTCATCAATAATGCAGGTTGTAGCCACCATTCCCCAGGATAATTGAGGATAAATTGGGGTGATAAGGACACTAGATCGTATCCTTCCTCAACAGCCGCTGCAATCAGACTCGCTACCAATCCAGGTTGCGGCTCTGTATCCGCATCAACGCCCAAAACCCACTCACTATCCGTAGAACTGCCCAAAAAGCCTGAATGTAGTGCCCAAGGACGACCCACCCAGCCAGCAGGCAGGGGATCGTCAGTCCTGAGCTGAAAGCGAGAATCACTCTGGGCGGCGGCTAGGACGCGATCGCGGGTGCCATCTTTGGAGTTGCTATCTACGATGAGGATTTCCCTCACTTCTGCCCCTTGCTGGCTCAATCCAGCCAGACAGGGGGCAATGCGATCTACTTCATTCAGTGTTGGCACTACCACACTGACAGATCCCGCCTGGATGGGTGTCGATAGTTTGGGGGTCAAAGGAGCGCGACGGATTGCTCCTTTTACCAATCGAGAGAGAAGGATTAGCGTCGCACTACCCTGAGACAATAATAGTCCCAGGGCGATCGATCCCAATAGCCCTTCACTCACTAAAATGTTCGATAAATTCACTCGATCTTGCTATCTAAATAATTTAGGCTTTGAGGATTGCGGGGGTAGCATTACTCGATCGAGTAGTTGCCATTTGATAGAGCACCACCAATGGTAGGATGCCCGAAACTAATCCCAACAAAACTGGAATATAGAATCCAGCGGCTAAACTCATAATCATCGCAAAGGCAAAATTACTTAGATAAATCGCCAAGGGCAAACCGAGTTCGGTTCTGGGTAATGTGAGCGGTTTCAATCGCCAAATCAAACTAGCAACTGTCATGTATACTACCCCAGTCCCGAACCAACCCACGAAATTCTCGTAGGGCATTCCAAAGAAGGCTCCTGGTTGATCCCAAACCCAGAATGGCACATTCGCCTGACTCATGGCTGGATCTAAAACAAAATCCCACGAGGTTAATAGCAGTGAACCAAAGCCGATCGCTCCAGCATACTTCACAACTTGAGGGATAGCCAAATCTTCTAATCCAGCACGAGCAATAATGTAGCCACTAAAACCCAAGTAAAACCAGGATAGGGGAATAGTAAACGGTACCAATCCAGCAATTTTGTAACCTAGTCCAGAGAGATAGTGGTAATGTCCGAATGGAAATCCAGTACTAGTACCCAATAATTCGCTACCTAGGGACAGTCCGATTGCCGGAATCATGAATCCCAAGCAATGCCACATTCCCAATGTCCTATAGGCGTATACAGCCACTGCTGCGGTAGCTAATAGCATATAGACGACTCCACCACCAACCATCGACAAGCCAAAGGCAGTTTTGCCAATATCGGGTAAAGCAGCGATCAGATCGGCATTGGGTACTACTATTAGTAGTCCAGCCAAACCAAATCCCATCGACGCAATATGCCCGATTGTTAAAATTTGCTCAAGACGCATAAATTTTTTCCACCGATTTCGATCTCGATCGAATTTGAATTGTATATCCATCTTATTTGAACCCAGAAGATTCCAACCACCTGAAAGGATGGTCAAAAAACTTCCATTGCTCCAAGTAAATGGGGTTTCTATTGATATTTTACAAATCTTTACTGAGTAACGGGATGTAGTGAGCTAATTAGGTCTACGATTCTTCGGATGGGTTTGCACCAGCCAACATGGGAGATAAATAAGCAACTAGTACACCGATTACAAATCCAGAGCAGTTCCGCAGTAAGGGCAACCATTCATCCGTACGAGTCACTACAGGGGCAACACCGAAGGAAAGAAATAAGATTCCCCATAATGGCGAGAAAATCAATGCCCACTGCCAAGCAAAGCCTTCGCCCGGTTTGCGAGCTTGTCCGGCAAATCCACAAATTACACCACCAATAATTGATGCTACGAGGGTCAGCAACCATTGTTCTTGGGGGAGTCCAGGTACGACATTACAGCCACCTCGAACTAGACAAGTTTTGACGGCGGCGAGAGCGTCAATGATGGCATTGTCTTCGCCATTTTCGCGGACATAATACATGTTGCCAAATCTAGTCTGAAGCTCGATCCAGAAGTTTCTGGGCATCAGTTTATACACATCGTCACCTACGTGGAAGTTGAGGATATTTCCACCGCGAGTGTCTGCAACTACCAATACACTTTTATCATCTAGTCCCCAGTATTTGCTAACTGCACGTCCGGGGGTACGATCGTATTGAGTTAGTACTCGAAATTTCCACCCTGTATCTGCTTCAAAGGTGGCAAAATCGGCGACTAATTTATCTTCCTGAATTGCTGTGAAGGTTTTGGCGAGGTCGATAATCGGGGTTTGGACTTTGGGCAAGAGATCGGGATTGTCAAATGCTTGAGCTGCTGGCGCGATCGACCAGACGGATATACTTAAAATTATGGCAATTGCAGATCCTAACAGACGGCGTAGTATCATGTTCGATCGATAAAAATTATTCTATTATTAATTTAGTTTACATTACTTTACCTAATTCGTCTGCCGCCAAGTCTCCCAAGCGGCTCTAAATCCGTTGGATACTCGCCGTGTCATGGTTTGAACTGTCATAACTCCGGCTTTGGCTTCACTCAGACTGCGATCGACCTGTTGCACTACAGCACTAGCACTTTGCACTCCTTGAGTCACTTCATCGCTAAGATCGCTCAATTCTATTCCGGTGAGTCTAATTGCTTCTAAGGTAGGTGGTAATTCTCGATCGAGTCTGTCGAACAATTTTTCGGCACTCCGAGCCGCACGAGACAAGTCTTGAATCGCGGGAAATGCAGCGACTAGTAGTGCTGTCAAACTCACAGCAACTAGTAGGATCGAGCAGTCTA
>JANOPX010000009.1:0-7119 GCA_031422115.1 Chamaesiphon sp. VAR_4_metabat_408
ATGAATTGCCCCTACCAGTCGAACCCGCTACCCACAACCCATGTACGATCTGTGGGTAACGCATAGCTCCTCAAAAGGGGGTCTGGGGGTCGGAACCCCCAGACTCCTCAATACGGTAAGCGCAAAGCGCAGGCTTCGCCAACGGTTAAGCAGATTATCTACTCCATATATCAGTCCGCGTAGGCGGAATGTGGGATATAGCTGCGGTTTTAACCGCCAATTAACTCTTAACCGTTGGCGAAGCCTGCGCTTTGCGCTTACCCTATTGCCAGACTCCTTTGTTTTGTCCACACCAGAAAAATTCGCAACCCACAAGTTATCATCATTTGCCGATTGGCTTGTCACAAATATTTACCCATGAGACGTAACCCACCCAAACCAGCGATCGGCGATATAATCTAGCTAGTCAACTGCCATCACGATCGAGTAAAAAGAATCTAAAAACCCCACCTTGACAGGACGAGTTGTTGAAACATACCGTTTGAATCTCCGCCTCAAAAACGAACTTATTACTTATTACTTGTTACTCAATCAAACCCTCATGACCCAAACACCCCTTTCACCTGGCAAAACCTCAAAATTATCCCTCCCACAGCCAGACAGTCTCGGTCGGTTTGGCAAATTTGGCGGGAAATATGTCCCAGAAACCCTCATGCCTGCGCTGTTAGAACTAGAAACAGCCTATTACAAGCATACTCAAGACCCCGCATATCAGCACCAACTAGGCGAACTCCTGCGCGACTACGTGGGCCGACCTAGCCCCCTCTATTTCGCCGAACGATTGACAGAGCGTTATGCTCGTCCCGATGGCACTGGTGCCCAAATTTACCTCAAACGAGAGGATCTAAATCATACTGGTGCTCACAAGATTAACAACGCTCTGGCTCAAGTTCTCCTCGCCAAACGCATGGGCAAACAACGGGTCATCGCTGAGACGGGTGCGGGACAACATGGGGTCGCTACAGCTACTGCTTGCGCGAGGTTTGGGCTAGATTGCGTCATTTTTATGGGCGTTGAGGATATGAAACGCCAGGAGCTGAATGTATTTCGGATGCGGTTGCTAGGTGCGGAGGTAAATCCGGTGGCGGCGGGTACGGGTACACTCAAGGATGCAACTTCGGAAGCGATTCGCGATTGGGTGACGAATGTAGAGACTACCCATTATATTCTCGGTTCGGTCGCTGGGCCACATCCCTATCCGATGATCGTTCGGGATTTTCATGCGATTATTGGGGTGGAAACTCGCGCTCAGGCATTGGAAAAATGGGGCGGTTTACCAGATATTCTCTTGGCTTGTGTGGGTGGTGGTTCTAATGCGATGGGACTATTTCACGAGTTTATGAATGAGTCAAAAGTCCGGCTAATTGGGGTCGAAGCGGCTGGGGAAGGTGTGGATACTGAAAAACATGCCGCAACCCTCACCAAAGGTCGTCCTGGTGTTCTACATGGCGCGATGAGTTATCTATTGCAAGATGATGATGGACAAGTCACCGAGGCACATTCTATCAGTGCTGGGTTGGATTATCCTGGTGTCGGGCCAGAACATAGTTATCTCAAGGATTTGGGACGGGCGGAATACTATAGTGTCACTGATGCGGAAGCTTTGAGTGCTTTTCAACTATTGTCCCAGTTGGAGGGCATTATACCCGCTCTGGAAACTTCCCACGCGATCGCTTATCTGGAAACTCTCTGTCCCCAACTCAATGGTAGTCCCAAAATTGTCATCAATTGCTCTGGACGCGGGGATAAGGATGTTCAAACTGTAGCGAAGGTGCTGAAGTTTTAGAGGATGGTGGTAGGGTAGGAGGGTGGTAGGGTGGTAGGGTAGGAGAGTAGGAGGGTGTAAGTATTTGACCCATCCCCAGTCCCCCAGTCCCCCCGTCCCCCCTCCCCCAGTCCCCCCCTCCCCCCCTCCCCACACATGACTCGTTTCAGCGGAATTCTCCTCCATCCCACCTCACTACCCAGTCCATTCGGGATTGGCGATTTGGGTGAAGATGCTTATCAATTTATTGACTTTTTGCACGATGCCAAGCAAAAATATTGGCAGATATTACCATTGGGGCCGACGGGTTATGGCAATTCGCCCTATATGTGTTATTCAGCGATCGCTGGCAATCCATTGCTCATCAGTCCGGCTAAACTGTTGGAAGATGGTTTATTAGTTCCAGCAGATTTAGACAATTTGCCCGCATTTAATACCGATCGAGTAGACTTTTCCCTAGCGATCGAAGTCAAGACCAAACTCTTTCACCTCGCATATCAACGATTCCATACTGAGGGTAAAGAACATCACGGCAATTTCGATCTATTTTGCCAGAGTCAAGTCTATTGGCTGGATGATTACGCCTTATTTATGGCATTGCGAGAATTTCACAATGACTCTTGTTGGTACAAATGGGAAGCAGATTTAGTCAACCGCGAACCCCTCGCCCTCGTTCATTGGCAAAATCAGCTCAAAGAAGAAATTAATTACCACAAGTTTATCCAATTCAAGTTTTTTGAACAGTGGCAAGAGCTGAAAGACTATGCCCACAAACATGAAGTCGAAATCATCGGTGATATTCCGATCTATGTCGCCCATGATAGTGCCGATGTCTGGTCAAATCAAGAGTTCTTTGAACTAGATCCCAAGACAGGAGCCGCCGCACTCATGGCGGGCGTGCCCCCAGACTATTTTAGCGAGACCGGACAATTGTGGGGAAATCCAGTCTACAATTGGAAAGAATTAGCCGATACCCAGTTTAATTGGTGGATTCAAAGATTTGAATCTTTACTCAAATTAGTTGATGTGATTCGCGTCGATCACTTTCGTGGATTTGAAGCTTTCTGGGCGGTAGAACAGGGCGAAGAAACTGCCATGAATGGACGGTGGATTAAAGCTCCTGGTACCAAACTATTCGCTACTCTACAACATAAGTGGGGACATTTACCGATTTTGGCTGAAGATTTGGGGGTCATTACTCCCGATGTCGAAGCCTTGCGAGATCAGTTCGGTTTTCCAGGGATGAAGGTACTCCAATTTGCCTTCGGTTCGGATAATGGTAATCCCTTTTTACCGTTTAATTATGGACGTAGTTTTGTTGTTTATACAGGTACCCATGATAATGATACAACTGTTGGCTGGTTCGACAAATTAGCCGATCGGGAACGCGAGAGATTATTGCTATATACTGGCGGTGTTTGCGACGCGGGAATTCATTGGGATGTCATCCGCTTGGCGATGACTTCTGTGGCGAATGTGGCTATCTTCCCTTTGCAAGACATTCTAGGCTTGGATGGTAAGTCGCGAATGAACTTCCCAGGGGTGGCTGAGGGTAACTGGGGCTGGCGATATGACTCCTCGATGCTGGATGAGTCGTTAGGGGCGCAATTACGCAGTCTGACGGAGATTTGCGGGCGGAGTCGGTAGAGGGATTTGAGGGTAATTTATTTTTACCCTCTGGTGTTTAGTTGGGGTGTTTATTAAACACAGAGGAGCGCGGAGGAATCACGGAGGAACACGGAGGAATTGATAATATATATGTCTTGAGGTGAAATGAGGGGGGTAGTTCGTGTAAAAATGTTTTACCTTCAGACGCTGCGATCGATCTCAAATATGGGCACATTGAGATCGGAGTCACAGACACGCATCTCAATATCATCAATAGCCATATGAAGTATCAGCAACTACCACTCATCCATACCACCATCGGTCAATTTCTCGCTGCAACTATCTTCATGGCTGGAGGTGTATCTCTCGCTAATACCGTACGTCCAACGTCCGACTCTCATCGCCATTCACTGATGTGGATCGTATCGCCCCTCATTCTATCACCAAATCTCACCCCATTATCAGATCGACCCTTCCAAGCCGACAACTTCCTCCTCTCCCCAGAATTAATCAAATCCTGCGCCGGAATGCTCATCATCCTCAGCCTCATCTTCCTCAAAGACGGCATCACCAGCAGCAAAAACATCGTATCCCAATACCTCCACCCCGATCGCCAAGATTAAACATCCCTCCAACTCCTCCTCCTCCGTGTACCTCCGTGCAACCTCCGTGTACCTCTGTGTTTAATACCCACCCCAACTAAACACTAAGTAACCACCCGAATCTGCGAACCATTATTAGTCTTATGCACCTCAATCCTGGTTTGAAAAGCCTCGCGGAATTGAGGCATGTGGGTAACAGTCAGAATGCAGGCAAAGTCATCAGAAATCGCCTCAATCGCCGCAATTAATCGATCGCACCCTTCACTATCCTGAGTACCAAATCCCTCATCTACGATTAGCATCTGTAAGGGTGTACCCGCTCGTTGAGAGAGGAGTTTTGCCAATGCCAATCGGATCGAAAAATCAATCCGAAATGCTTCGCCACCAGAGTATGTTTCGTAAGCTCGGCTACCATTAGCATCGCCGATGATGATATCTAGGGTATCGATGAATTTAGCATTTTTGATGCTGGCTTTTTTGGTGCGGCTGGCTTTAGTTGCTTTTTGGGTGATAAATTGAACGTGAAATTGATTGTTGCTGAGTTTTGAGAGGATATGGTTACTTTCGGCTTCTAGTTGGGGCAAGATATTTTCGATGACTAAGGCTTGGATACCATTTTTGCCGAAGGCTTTGGCAAGTTCATCGTAAACTTTATATTCTTTTTTATCGCTTTCTAGTTGCTGTTGTTGCGATCGCAATTGTTCGGCTAACTGTTGAAGTTGGGTTAGTTGTTGTTCGAGGCTACCTAATATGGGTAGGTTATTATCTAATTTTACTCGACGTTGGGCTAGTTGTAAATCTAGATGTTCGATTTGTCGATCGGTATCGGGGATATTAGCTATCTCTAGTTGGATTCGATCGATCTCTAGTTGGGCTTTGTCTCGATCTTTGATACACTGCTCATAATTAGTTTGCAGTAATCCCGCGCGATCGATTATTTGGGGATATGTTTTTTTTGCTTGTTGGATTTCTTGATGTTGGAGTTCGATGGTTTGGGATTGACGAAGGTTGGTGGTGAGTTGGGTATGGTAAGATCGATCGTATGCTAGGGTGGTGATTTCTCGTTCGATCGTTTCAAGCTGAATTTTTAGATCGGATGTTTTGGTTAGTTGTTGGAGATTAGTTTCTATTTCACCAATCTTTAGAGTTAGGCTCTTCTTCTGCGCGATCGATTGTTGCTGTTTGCGCTCGGCATTTTTAATCTCAGCTTGTTTGATTTCTACCCAGCGCAATTTATCCACATCACCACGAGCTAAGGCGTGACTCTGTTGGCTGTATTCAGTCGCTTGTAAGCGATTTTTTATCTCTGCTAATTCTGCTTGCAATTCGATCGCATAAGTTTTATTTTCGATTTCGATTTCGATTTGGTGTTTTTGTCGATCGATTTCGATGAGGTTAATTTCCAATTCAGCGATCGATTCTAGTTTAGCCTGTAATTTCCCCCGTTGTTCCCGCAGACTCTCATATCCAGCCAACTCTACTTTCAACTCCTTATATTCATCCCGCAATGTCTGTTGCTTACGGCTGTACAAAGCTTGTTCTTCTTGAGTCGCTGAAATCTGTTGCTCTAAATTTTCACGCTCTTTTTGAGCAGTACTTAATACATGCTCCCAATGATTTTCATCCAAAGGTCGATCGCACAATGGACAACTAGCATCGGGAGTTTTTAAAAGCTCTAATTTCTTATCTAACTCTACCAATTGTCGCTGATAATTGTGACAATCTGCATCTAGTCGCTGAATTCGATCGCCCTTTTCTACACCTTTTTCCTTTACCCGTTCTTGATAGACTTTTTTCTTATCCAACTCGACGATCTGAGTATCTAATAATTGAAGCTGTGCGATTAATTGCGGATGCTCCTTCGTCTTAATCTGAATCTCTTGCTCTCGGGCGATGAGCTGATTTAACTGAGCCTGAATATTAGCAGTTTCTCGATCGATCTTACTCTGCAATCCAACCTGCTGCTGCTGAAGTGGTAATACCTCAATTTGCAATCTGTCAAACTCTGCCAACTTTTGCCGACATACTTTAAGTGTCTCAATCCCTTTAGTCACATCTGGAGATGTCGCCAAAATAGTCGCGATCTCTCCCTCTTGTTGAATGACTAGATTTAATTCTGTCTGAGTTTTGCCTAGCTCCAACTCTAATACTTGAGCCTGTCTGTCTAATTGCTGGATTAACGTTCTTTGTTGAGATTCAGCTTCCTGATGTCGATCGAATTGACGTTCCAATCTCTCTACCTGCTGCTGCAAACTGAGATACTCTTGATACCCCAAATTCACCTCATCTTCTCGCACTAATACACCTTCTAGGCGCGTTTGTTCGATCGTTAATGCCTGAATATCCGTCTGATTTTGAGCTGCTGATTGACTCAATTCTCGATCGCGTTTTTGCTCCCAGCCTAACTGTTGTTGCCAAGTTTCTCGCTGTCTGGCGGTAGTTTTATACCCCTCCAACTCTCGCTCATCATTAATCTGCAACTGCTGCAACTGGGCAATTTCTCCCCTCAGCTCATCCCGCTCGCGAGTAATCCCCTCAATCCGCTCCAGCTCTCGCTCATCCTTCGCCAAACTAGTCGTCAATACCTCCACCCGCAACTTATATTGCTTCGCCGAATCCTTCGCCTTATCCGACAACTGTTCGTATCGATCGAGCTTCAATAAATCTGCTAAAATTTGCTTACGCTCGGCTGGCTTTTTGAGCATAAACTCATTCGCCTTCCCCTGACGCAAATAAGCCGAATTGACAAAAGTCTCATAATCAATCTTCAGATACTCATCAATCAACGCCTGAGTCGTTTTCGCATTCTTCTGCGTTAGAGTGCCAAAATCGCCCCCACTCGTCTGAATCTGAAACTCGACTGCGCCACTCCCATTCCGCTGACGGGTACGAATAATCCGACAAACCTGCTCGTGCATCCCAAACGTAAAATCCACCCGCACATCCATCGCACCATTACTAATCGCATCATCCTCACTCACGGCGCGACACTTACCCCAAATTGCCCAAGTAATCCCCTCTAATAGTGAAGATTTCCCCGCACCATTCGCACCACAAATACAAGCGGTACTCAATCCGCTAAAATCTAAATTAGCTTCGTTATAACTGAGGAAATTTCTAAGCGATAGTTGGAGAGGAATCATA
>JANOPX010000010.1:0-3697 GCA_031422115.1 Chamaesiphon sp. VAR_4_metabat_408
GGACTGGGGGACTGGGGGACGGGGGGGGAGGGGCGGGTTTATGGGATTACCTCCGGTAGGCTACGCCAACGATGACGCTTTTACTAGAGATTCGTTCAAACCCGCCCTCCTCACTAGAGATGTAGGCAGGATGGTTTCAGACAGGAAAAGAATAATGCAAAAACCTTTGTGCTTAGTCTTCAACCGCCCTGAAATAAATTATTTCGTTCCGAAAGGCTTCGCCAACGGGCTAATAGCTAAAGTCCACTTTAGTGGACTGAGCGATTTTTACTGAGGGTGTATGAAACCATTCTTGGAGGGAGTGGGGGAGAGTGAGTTTAAATCCGAAATCCTGCTTGGTGTGCTCCACTGTCAACTGGGCGGGTGACCCGACCAGTGGGGAACCCGAACAGTTCGCACATCCGCAAAATCCAAAATCCCCTATTCCCTCATCCCTGACCCCTAACAAAAGACAATAGCGGTCGAAAGCCATGCTTGAGTGAGGCTTTGCCGATTTGTTCCATTTTTTCGATGGTGATTTGGTTGCGTCCCCAGGAGAAGCTCGTATGGAGTTTTTCAAACTCTAGAATCATGGCTTCGGCGAAGCAGGCGAATAGTTGACGAGCGGGGGCATCCATTGCCACTATGTTCATGATTTTCCAGTCGATGTCGAGGGAATGTTCTACGACACCGCCATTCATCACATATGCGCCGGGAGCATCGATTTTGGTGCCGAGGTTTTTGGGGTAGCCACCATCGATGAGCAAGCAGGGTTGCTTGAGATTGGTGGAGTCGATCTCTACTCCTTTGGGCATACTTGCTACCCAGACTACTACATCGGCGATCGGCAATGCTTGTTCTAAGGGTAAGATTTTACCGCGTCCTAGTTCGGCTTGGAGGTTTTGGAGCCGTTCTTGGTTGCGGGCTACGAGGAGTAGCTCGGCAGTATCGGTACATTTGTCCAGCCAGCGACAAACGGCACTACCGATATCGCCTGTAGCACCGACGATCGCTACCGTAGCCCGACTGAGATTGATGCCTAGTTTGGCTGCACCCTCTTCGACCTGACGGCAGATGATGTAAGCTGTGTGGGTATTCCCGGTGGTAAATTTGTCGAAGTCCAATTCGATATTGCGGACTTGTTTATTTTGCTGGAGATCGAATTCTTCAAAAATAATTGAGGAGAATCCGCCCAGTGCAGAGATGTTAATTCCCTGTTTTTGAGCGTGTGCCATAGCATTGAGAATCTTGCGGATGGCGGCTTTGATCCGGCGTGCTGCGAGCATTTCGGGCAAGAAGCAGGATTCGATGTAGTAGCCTTCGATCTGTTGTCCGGTAATGCTGGTGACTTTGATGTGGTCTACTGTCTGCGGTGGGGCACTGCACCAGAAGTCCAGCCCTTGGTCGGCATATTCTGGATAGCCTAAGTCTTTGGCGACGGATTGGGCGTGTTCTAAGCTGGTAAGATGACCGATAAGACCAAACATGAAGATTCTACTGATGGTGTCTGTTGAGCGGAAGCGATGGCGGAGTGAGGGGTGGGAGGGTAGGAGGGTAGGAGGGTGGTAGGGTGGCTAATTCTACCTTATCGAAGCAGGAAGTGGGATATATTTAGTTAGTCTTTTACACAATAGTACAAAATAGGGACGTGGGATCGGTTATTAACGTAAGTTGCTAGTTAAGTTTTTAGGGTTGGGAGTTTCGAGTTTCCATCAGTGTTTTCACTTTCTCCCAGTCTCCCAGTCTCCCAGTCTCCCAGTCTCCCAGTCCCCCAGTCTCCCAGTCCTTCTATAATCTCATCCCCCATGATACGACTACGGCAAGTTAATTGGACACCTTATTTATTTCTCGCGCCTGCTCTGCTGTTGCTGGGGGTGACGGTTTTTTTGCCAGCTTTGCAGGCTTTTTATCTGAGTTTTACCAATTATGACCAGGTTGCGGGGACGGCGACTTGGCAAGGATGGGCTAATTTCGATCGATTGTTCAAGGATGAGGTATTTTGGCAGACCATTAGAAATACGGTTGTATATCTATGTGGTGTGGTGCCAGTGTTGGTGTTTGCACCTTTGCTGTTAGCAATTTTAGTCGATCGCAAACTCAAGGGGATGAGTTTCTTTCGCGCCGCCTATTATGTCCCGGTCATTATTTCGATGGTGGTGGCGGGGATTGCTTGGAAGTTTATCTATGCTGAGAGTGGATTGCTCAATCAGGTGGTGAAGGTGGTGGGGATACCGCCGATTCCCTGGTTGACTAGTCCGGGTTTGGCTTTATTTAGTGTGATGGTGGTGACGATTTGGAAGGGGTTGGGTTATTATATGACGATTTATTTGGCGGGGTTGCAATCGATTCCAGCCGATCTATATGAGGCGGCGGCGATCGATGGTTCGGATAGTTTTACCAAACATTGGGATATTACGATTCCGTTGATGCGTCCCTATATGCTATTGGTAGCCGTCGTGTCGGCGATCGCCGCGACCAAGATATTTGAAGAGGTTTATGTGATGACTCAAGGTGGGCCGCGCAATAGCTCCAAAACGGTGGTTTATTATCTCTATCAACAGGGTTTTGGTTCGACAAACCCCGACCTCAGCTACGCTTGTACGATCGGGTTAGTTTTATTTTTGGCGATCTTTATCTTGTCACTGCTCAATCTCAAGCTATCTCAGGGAAATGCTAATCTGCCCTAGATTTTACCTTCAATCTCCGTGCCAGAGACCGCCATCAGTCATTAATCAACTAAGTTGACGAACTCAAAGATCGAATGAATTCTCGCAGAATGTCAGTCTTAGTTCGACTTGTCTTGTCTGAAAATTCTGCTAAGACTTTTAGTTCTTGTTCGGGAATTTTAATGTTTAATTGTTTGACGGCCATTATTTATCTCCTCCTTGAGATTTAGTACAGGTTGCAATGGGATTCAATCTGAGTTAAATCTGGGATTGAATCTTGGAACTATCCAAAGGCAATTTTTACTGCTCACTCGATTTGAGATCTACAGTCAAATAGTTCGATTTGCTAGAGGCGATGCTGCAAAAGGTGATGACAAGGGATCTCCAAGGTGAAATCGTCTGTGAACTTGTCTACTTTGGCGATCTTTTGCAATTGAACTGCATCCTGTCCCGTATTATACACAAAATGCGTACGAATCATCGGGGGAAATAATATTGCCTTCTCCGATAAATATTATTTTTGCAGCCAAAATGCTGCAATAATTCTAGATATATGGTATCCCTCATAATTTAATATTATTTACCGATCGAAAGTAGTACGATCGGCACCCGTCAACATGGATGTATGGAAAATTCAGTCTAACGTGGAACTACTCAACATCGAACGCAATCGCATCCTCAAGGAAGGCTGGTATCTCCAGTACTGCTGGTTGGTGAGGGTAAAGCCTGGTGGTACAGCCAGAACCGCTCGTCAATATTGGCAAGTCAGGAGTCGGCTTGAGCTTTTTGATGGCAAAAAGCTCAAGCATTTACAGGCTGATGAGGTAGAGGATTACAGGGCGGCAATTCTGAGAGGGCGGAAGTTGCAGCAGATCGATCGACAAATTGCTAAGTTACAGGGGTGAGTGGGGGTTGGGGGTTTGGGAGAATAGGGCTAGCTTACATACACAAGTTATTAGAATTGCTGCGTAGTCCCTTTAACCCCCCCACCCCCCCAACGCAAAGTGGGGGGTAGGGACCCAACCAAATGCAAGGGTCGGCGAGTGAGGGGT
>JANOPX010000011.1:0-3852 GCA_031422115.1 Chamaesiphon sp. VAR_4_metabat_408
GACTAGACAGATTCGCCAGATTCCTGCATGTACGACTATTCCGATCGTTGCCCTGACAGCTCTAGCGATGTCAACCGATCGCCAAAAATGCCTCGATGCTGGAGCGAATGAATATGTATCTAAACCAGTTAAGCTCGGTCAATTAGTCTCGACGATTGAAACACTACTAAAAAATAATTAGCTAATTCATCTAATTTTTGTGATCGTTGTTACATTAATCTTTGAATTGACGATCGATTCATTGACGATCGATTAACTTTTGGTATGTTTTTTTACATTGATTTATTTTGCTGGCTTTTATATTTGCGATCGAATTATATCAAAAAAAATCTTGAATAGCTTTGCTGGCAAGTAGGCGAAATTAAACATAAAATGTCAGCCTTTTACCCTCACCCCCAACCCCTCTCCCAAGCTTGGGTGAGGGGAGCCGGAGCCGGAGGCGAGGGCGGGGTGAGGGCTGATTTCGTCATTGTCACTTTAATTATGCCCACC
This sequence comes from Chamaesiphon sp. VAR_4_metabat_408, assembly GCA_031422115.1. Classification (GTDB taxonomy): domain Bacteria; phylum Cyanobacteriota; class Cyanobacteriia; order Cyanobacteriales; family Chamaesiphonaceae; genus Chamaesiphon. The sequence continues at coordinate 493 of JANOPX010000011.1, forward strand.
TATCTACTTATTTGGTTAGAACTAATAATGAATAACCACCTAATAGTCTGGCAGCAAAAGGTGTGCTGAATTTTGAAATTGCCCATCGAGGCACGTTGGCAATTGCTTTTTTGACAGAGGGATGTTCTTGATAAACTCCGAATGCTCCATTTGTATAAAAATAATCTACTATTTCATGTCCGGTATCTTTTAAGGTAGCCAGGGCTGAATCAGCGGTAAAATAGTGAATATGTCCGATCGAGTAGCGATGACTAATAAAGGCATTTCTCAGCACTGAGGATACGTGCAGATCGAGGGGAATATGATATATCTTGTATTTAGCTTTTTCTCGACATTTATTTAGGAATCCCATATAATCTGGCACATGCTCGAATACATCGATCGCCATCAAAAGATCGAAGGGTTCTACATCTATTTTGGCTAATAAGTTATCGCAAAAGAAGTCGATTCGTTCGTGGTTTATTTGTTTGGATAGTTCGATCGCTTGGGGAGATATATCATATCCTATAAATTGAGCATTCTTGAAAGCTTCTTTGTCAGCTAGCTCGCGTAGATTCATGCCGCCGCCACAGCCAATTTCGGCGATCGTCTTAGGCTCAATCCCTGCATCGGCAATAATTTTGGCGATCTGATTTGCTTTCCAAGGTGAGTCTTCGATGTGCCAAGTTTGAGTTGCTTCTAGATAGTCTCCACTGGTATAAATACTGGTCATGTTTTGTTATCCTCCTTCTTTGAATAAATAATTTAGATGGACTTAGATCTATTGCTGTTTATGAAAGATCGTATTCTCGTCGCCACAATTCAAATATGACTAAAGCAAATAGCCGTTCTGAATTAGACCTGCCTTTTGCCTGTCCATCCAGTAGTTGAGTGACAAATTTGCGATCGAAATACCCGTCCTCAGCCAGTAATACCTCCCGAAAGAATGTATCCCATTCTGCTTGTTGGAGCCAATTTGCTAGGGGAATACTAAATCCTTGTTTGCGTTGTAAGTCAAAGTCTGGGGGCAACATCTTGGCCAAAAGCCGCTTGAGCAGAATTTTTGTCTCGGTGGAGTTGACTTTCAACGAACTGGGTACTTGCCCAAAGGCGAATTCAATCACTCGATAATCTAGAAGAGGTGCGCGCAGCTCCAATGAACTAAGCATACTCGCTCGATCGACTTTGACCAAAACATCTTCGGGGAGATAGTTCTCAAAATCCATCCTAGTAGCTCGATAAACCGGATCTTCAGTGGTGGGAATTCGTTGTTCGTAGAGTGTTTCGGCAGTTTTTCCAGTGGATCTAGATTTTGATAATAGCTGACATCGATCTGCCAAGGAGAAAAACTTGGGCTTGGAGCATAAACTGCGATCGAAATCCACATCCAACCGCTCTAACCAGTTTCGCCCCTTAAATCCCGTCGGTAATATTTTTGTGGCGAGATTTCCCACTTGATGGCGAATCTGATACGGAATCTGCCCGACAGTCGCTTGAGACTTGAGCATTTGTCTGTAATGAGAATATCCCCCAAACAACTCATCCCCCCCATCACCACCTAGGGCGACGGTACAGTGTTGGCGCACCAACTGACTCACCATATAAGTCGGAATCATCGAAGAATCCACCATCGGTTCGTCAAACTGACGCGCCAATTTTGGTAATAAATCTACAGTAGATGGTTCGACGGCTAATTCGATATGCTCGGTATCAAAATGACGGGCAACAGTACGGGCAAATTCGGTTTCGTCATACTTGCCGCTCCCTGGAAACCGAATGGTGAAAGTTTTGACTTTGGAGCCACTGCGCGCCGCCATCGCCGTCACCAGGCTCGAATCGACACCACCACTGAGCAAGATCCCGACGGGAACGTCTGCTACTAGTTGCTGGCGCACTGAATCTTCGAGTAAATGCTCTAATTTGTCGATCGAATCTTGCTCGCTATCGATATTATCCGGTTGAAATTCTGGTAATTGCCAGTATTTCCAAATTTTATGGCTCCCAGAATTCAAGTCAAAAGTCAGTGCGTGAGCGGGGGGTAATTTCTTTACCCCTTCTAGGATGCACAGATCTCCAGGGATATAACCGTAGGCTAAATAATAATCTAAAGCAACGGCATCGATCTTTCTATCCAACGATCGATCCGCCATCAAAGCCTTCAATTCCGAGGCAAAATTGAGGGTACCATCAGCCAATCGATAAAATAAGGGTTTCTCGCCGACTCGATCGCGGGCGAGAAAAAGTACCTGTTGTTCGGTATCGTAGATCCCAAACGCAAACATCCCATTCAACCGTTCCAAACAATCGGTGCCCCATTCCCGATAAGCTGCGAGAATCACCTCTGTATCGCTGCTAGAACGGAAGCTATGGCCTTTGTTTTGCAGATCTTGACGTAATTGATGATGATTGTAAATCTCGCCGTTGAAGGTAATCCAGAGGTGCTCCTCTCGATCGCTCATTGGTTGATGACCAGCAGGAGAGAGATCGACGATCGCCAGACGGCGTTGTGCCAAGCATACTCGGCGATCGGCTGAATGCCAGATCCCACCGTCATCTGGGCCGCGATGATAGAGTGTATCGCGCATTATTTCGACCGCACCAGAAGATTCGAGTCGCGATCGATCCACAGAAGCTATTCCTACTATGCCACACATATTTTTGAGCGTTCGTTACTTAAAGATTGCTGCTGAATAAGGCTCTGTCTCAGATGACGAGCTTGATGCCAATTCCAAGCGTGAGTGATAATGGTGTCCAAATTGGCATATTTTGGTTCCCAACCCAATCCTCGAACTGCTTTGGAACTCCCCCCAATGAGCACGGCTGGATCGCTAATTCGTCGATCGCATTCTAATATGGGAATCGATCGATCCGTTACTCGCTGGGCAGAATCAATTATTTGTCTCACAGAAAAACCATTGCCATTACCTAAATTGAAGAAATTATTCTGTTGATGTTCCAAGAGATATTCCAATCCTAGTACATAAGCGGCCCCTAAATCACTTTATCCTTCGCCCTTTGCCTCAATTATAAATAGTCAAAATACTAACCACCAGTGTTAAAATACCGATTTATGTCGATCGATATTCATCATTAAACCCACTCTATTTTAGATAATCTAGTACTTTTTACAGATGCCATCAGATATTTGACGTATGTTGCTAATCTTCAGATCGATTGGCTTGAACCGAATCTAAAAGAGACTTGCGGGATGTGTCGGTCTCCTTTTCTCCATAGTTAGATCCCACATTCCGCACTTCAAAATTACCAGCGGTTAAAACCGCCGCTAGTGTTGCAAAACCCGCCTACGCGGGTTGGAAATCTCAGTACAGCTTCGGCGGACTTCGTATCACTAGCAGCGGTTTTAACCGCTGAATTATCCGA
>JANOPX010000012.1:0-5220 GCA_031422115.1 Chamaesiphon sp. VAR_4_metabat_408
GAGCCACCGCGCACTACTCTTGGTTTCTGCTCATCGCTTGTTTCAAGGTTGCCTCTGGCACTACCATCCGCTGGGGCATCCTGATAATTGTCAAACCATTCATCCAGACACCACTCCCACAGGTTGCCATGCATGTCATACAACCCAAATAAATTGGGTGGAAAGTTCGCTACGACGGTGGATTTTCCCCGAGAAAGACCTATGGGAGCCTTCCGATAGGGATTCGTGGCATCGTAATTAACGATCGAGGATAGGATTGTATCACCGTAGGCAAATGGATTGGTAGTAGTGGCTCGACAGGCATATTCCCATTCAGATTCGCTCGGTAGCCGATATGTTTTTCCCGTTTTGGTGCTGAGTAGTTCACAAAACTCGATCGCATCTAGCCAACTAATCTCACTAACAGGCAATTGACTATCGCCGCGAGATCCTACCGATTTGTCTGAAAAAATCTCTGCCCATTGAGCTTGAGTCACGAGAGTTTGTCCGAGATAAAATTCTGATATATTAACTCGATGCTGTGGCTGTTCGTTTGCTTCTTGTCTTTCTTCCCGCTCTGGTGAACCCATCATAAATGTGCCAGGTGGAATCTGAATCATTGTCAAAAAAACACCATTACCCAAGTCTTCTTGAAAAATGTGTGAGCGCGATTGTGGTCGATCGATAATATCGCCACGATCGTTCACTTTGATCGATCGAACTGGGAGCATTGTTAATCGATCGATTGTTGGTCTATCCCCTGAATTAATGCGCTGATTTGGATCTAGTTCATACTCTGAGGGCTGAATTATTTTAGAGATTGAAAATGATCCGATCGCCCCAATACTCCCGATGCCAATTAGTTTCAGAAAAGTCGATCGATTAATAGAGACTTTACTAAAGACCGAAGCTAATTTTTTGGGGGATGATAATTGTATATCTGCGCGACCTCTGGTGGAAACTATCCCCAAAGAGATCGCATTAATTGCTGTCAATGCTTCTGTGGCATTGGCATAGCGATCGAGATGTCGTTGCTGGAGCATCTTATTCAATACCATTACCAATGGGCTAATTAAAGGATCTACCCTCGGATTGCTCGCTTTGTAAAGATGTCTCCATTTGAATTCTAGTAGCTCCTCATCAAACAATTCATGGGGTTCTCTTCCAGTTAAACATTCGATTCCAATTGCACCTACAGCATAAATATCACTAGCTAACTTCGGATATCCCATTGCCTGTTCGCTAGGCATATAGCCTTCAGTCCCAAAACCAATTGAAGCTAAAGTCCGTGCATTTGGGGTGGTGAGTGTGGTCTGACGCACCTCCTTAACTGCCCCAAAATCAATTAAAATTAGTGCGTTGTCGCTCGATCGACGAATGATATTATCAGGCTTAAGATCGCGATGAATCGTATTTTCGGCATGAACAAAACTCAAGCCAATCAGGATCTCTCGCAAGACTTGAATTGTTGCTGCCGTTGATAATTTACCCCGTTCCAATTCTTGGGAGAGGGTTTGTCCCTCAATGAATTCTTGGACCAAATAAAATTCACTATGATCCTCAAAGTAAGCATAGAGAGTGGGAATTCGATCGGTAATATCGCCCAATCTTTTCAATGCCATTGCTTCTGTCTCAAATAGCCGTCGGGCAATTTGCAACAACGCTGGATTTTTGTTCTGGGGCTTGAGATGCTTGATCACTACATACTTTTGACGATAGTACTCGTAATCGATCGCCAAATACGTCACACAAAAACAACCCGATGCCAGCGGTTGTTGAATGCAATAACGATTACGCAGCAGGTACCCAGGTTCCATCAAATTCCTGACAAAAGATTGGCTCTAAAATTTAGCCTAGATTGTCCTATGTATGTTGTCTGTAACTTAGCAGATATTTTTACTTATGCAATCAGCAAAAATAATGAATCTAGACCCCATTCTAAAATTTAAGTAGCTAGGCGAAATTAAATGTAAGATGCCAGCCCTTTGCCCTCACCCCCAGCCCCTCTGTCTTGTCGTTTTTTTATTCGGGGGGAACCCCCGAATAAAAACCCCGCTCCCAAGCTTGGGAGAGGGGAGCCAGAGCCGGAGGCGAGGGCGGGGTGAGGGCGGGGTGAGGGCAATTTCGTCATTGGCACTTTAATTATGTCCAGTTACTTAGCCATCAACGACCTAAGCTTTGTCTAGTTGTCCGTCGCGTAAAAGCATTCCAAGTATCGAGTTCTGCCGCAGAACGCCCCAAAAGCATCGATCGAATATTGTCACTCAATCCCTGTACCTGACTAAAATCTGCCCCAGAAATACTCTCTACATGTTCGATCTTAATGTCCGTCAAATCCGCCGCCCGTAGATCGGCACCTTGTAAATTTACCCCGTTTAAACTCGCATTTCGCAGCGACGCGCCAGTCAGAAATGCTCTGTGCAGCGTAGAACCACTCAACCGAGCATTTTGAAGATTTGCACCTGTCAAATCCGCACCGCTCATATAGCTACCCAATAGATTTGCGCCACTGAGATCGACATCCCGCAGATTCGCAGTATTCAAGTATGCACCATTTAATTGTGCGTTCGGGCCGATTGCTCCCAAAGACTTGTAGCCAAACCCCTCTGTCCAAATTGTATGTCGATCGTACCGCGCCACCTGCAATTTTGCACCCGTTAGATCTGCATTAGTCAGATTGGCATTGTAAAATAAGGCACGATTGAGATATGCTTTGGCTAAATTTGCACCTGTGAGATTAGCATCAGTAAAATTCACCCCACGCAAATCGGCACCGCTCAAATCAGCACCACTGAGATTAGCACCACTGAGATTAGCCCCAATCGCGTTTAACCCTTTCAGGTGAGCACCCGTCAAATCGACATCACGCAGATCCACTCGATACAAATCTAGATGCTCGATCGACTGTCCAGCCCGAATAGCTGCTAGAATTTCTGAAGGTACGACAGGAGAATCATTCACGGCTATTCTATGAATTCGTTACTAATCAACTCTATATTGTAGCTGCGAGTTTAATCGATAGATTCAGCCTCTAGCCACAAATATTCACAACCTAGAGGTTATCGGCATTGCTGAATTGATGTATGAATTGTAGATTGTGCCCTCACCCCTAGAGGTTGTCTTTGCTAAACCACTAAACCACTAAACCACTATCCATGACTCTAACTCCCCCCATGACAATGATGGACTTCTTTCGCAAGAGCGAAGGAACTTGGCTGACGCTGCGGGCGGTTCATCACTTCGATCTCGTGGATGATGAGTCGGGAGAATCAAATCTGATCGTGCAAGTCGTTGCCAAAGACGATCCAAAAGTAATTGAAATCTGCAAACAACAATCGATCGATCCCGCTCAGGCAATGGGTGGGGGGAGATTTATGTGGCAAGCTAATCTCGATGATGTACCACCGAATGAAGACTATGGCGCAGTACTAATTGACGTTCCCGACGATGAGACAAAAATATCTGGTAGACTGATTCGCGATCGAGGCTACGTCGAAAAAATCCCCGTCATCTCCCGCTATTGGTTTGGGCAAGACGGGATCTTGACGATCGATACCGAATACGACAATAATCAAGGTCAAGAACGCTGTTGGTTCATCAACGACGATTTTCGCATCCGCGTTAGCAGCGTCCGCACAATGGACGGCGTAAACCTCACCACCTACTGCTCCGAACGTCGCTGCATCAGTGATGATACCCTAGCTAAAATGATCGATCGTAATTTGGCTAGAGTTTAGTGAATAGTGAATAGTGAATAGTGAATAGTGAATAGTGGTTTCGCAATCAATAGTTCAAGTCTCCCACACTCCCCACACCTCCCACACTCCCCATCCCCCTTTGAACGCCGCCCAACAAGCCACCAACATTCCCCTCACCACCAAAATTGCTTCCGCTGTCAGTCTGTTTCGGAGCGAGTTTCCCGATGCAAAAGTGGACTTAAAGCCGTGGGCAGCAGATAGTGATACTCAGGAATTAGTCGATCCTGATTCGATCGATTTTAGCTTCCATTTTCCTGGGTGGAGTCGGCGATGGCAGAGTCGGAGTGTCTTGGTACAGATCCGCTTTTATGAAGACAAGCTGGAATCTACCCGCAATTTTATCGGGTTGGAAGTAGCTGGATTTGATTATCGTGGTAAACAGTGGCGACTTTCCACTGTCAATGATTGGCAATTTGAGGGCGATCTTCAACCCCAGCCAGAAATAGCCGAGAAATTAAAACAATTTTGTCGCCAGATCTTTGAATTATTTAGCGCAGGTTGACAGATTACAGCGGTTGAAACCGCCGCTAGTAATGCAAAGTCCGCCTGCGCGGACTAAATAATTTAGTTCAGTCCGCGCAGGCGGACTTTGCATCATGAGCAACGACTTCCAGTCGTTGTGGCTCTATCCACCACTCACCATTCACCATTCACCATTCACGAATTAAACATCGATCGAATAGCTACTAAAATCTCTGTCCACATGTTGCAATCCAGTTTTGACACCGCTGCGCCGAATTCCGCCAGTTTTGATATCAAAACCAACAATTTCTCCACCTAATTCAGGGATGATCCGACAAGCGTAGAGTTGAGCAGTTTCCGGTAAAAATACCTGCGGACTCCCTGCGGAAAAATCAAACGGAGAGGGTGCTGTGATGCCGTGCAGACCACCACTTTGTCCAGTACTGGGTGCAAAGTCATATTTTGCCCACGAATTGTAGACTAGAGCATAATTATTCACTCCGGATCGATACAACTGGGGCACTTCCATTTCAGCATAAAAGCCAGGGTGACAGATCGGCGGCAAGTATTCCCATTCTTCAAAACTATTATTTTTAGCTTTGAGTAGCGCGATTGCCCCCTTTTTGCCCAATGGTTGAGTCGCATCTTTTGCCGACAACAGCATATAAATCTGTTCTTCATGGCGAAATAAAAATGGATCGCGCCAAGCGTGAATTGTCAGATCTTCGGGCACATGATTTAGCTCATAGGGAGCCTGAGGCTGAATCCGAATGTTCGGAATCCGAAACCACCTGTCGAAACTCTGAATATGATGTGTAAATGCTACCCCAATATTCTGGGTCATGCCATCATCTGTACCTTGATTTCTGGATGTATAAAACATCAAAAATCCGCCATCGATCTTGAGAATATCGCCACTCCAAATCGAAGTGTCATCCCACCCATGTGGATCTGCACCCAATACCCTGTCGCTAATCCAATCAATAGTCAAAAAATCCTTGGTAGTCGCATATCCAACTTG
>JANOPX010000013.1:0-2179 GCA_031422115.1 Chamaesiphon sp. VAR_4_metabat_408
TCCGCGTGAGGGCACTGGAAGAGCCAAAAATCGGCATCGCCAACCACAAATAGATGTATCCAGGGATGCGTGAGGTTAATTTCGTCAATTGGTGGGGGAAGGTAAGCATCGTGAGTACGGGGAATAACGGCATCGACTAGAGGAGATGCAGGTATAGACCGATTCTAAACTCACAACCTGAGTTTCCCCTGAGAAAACGATTAAGAATTTTGGATGACGCTTGAGCTTCGTCGCCAACCGCCCGCACTTTAGTCGCGGGCGGTTGTGGCTTCACACCAATATCTATGTGGGTGGATGCGCTCACATTTCTCAGCAAAAATTAATCTCTTACTTAGGGTCATATCATGTCGATCGCAAGTCTTTAGACTACAGTAAATAAGTATGATGCTCAAATCGCTTGCAGGAACGGCTCCACAGGATTTTTCAATGCAACCTATCGCTCAACTCAAGGAGACGTTCCGCCAAGTCAGACAGCGGCATCTCGACCCCGCTTCACTCCAGTTTCGACTGACTTTAGAAATATCTCTACTCTCAATTCTAGGGTTGAGTAGCGTTGCTGCATGGACGAGTTGGAAAATGCAACAGCTTTTAATTACGACGCACACTCAGCGTGTCGAGTATATTGCTAATCGGTTTCCTCGCGATGTTGAACTCTATAGTGATATGCTACCAGTAGCTGAGGGGCTGCAAAAAACGATCGATAATGTCTCGGTTCCAGGCTTGGCAATTTGGTTCAAAAGTACGGATGGCACCATGACGCTTGCAAAATCCAGAGAGGTGACAGCCGAACTAATGTCACGCGGCGAGATGCCCATCAAGCCCCAAGTATATCAGGTTGGCGATCGATATATGATTTTGTATCGTGGCGACGTAATGACGAAAAATAAGCCACTGGGGAAGGTTTATATGGCGCAGGATATCACCGCCGAGCAACATCAATTAATTGCGGCGATTCAAGGTCTAACTGCTGTTTGCATTTTAGCAACTCTGGCTACTATCCTGGCGATCGCCATGCGGATTCGTCGATCGCTTCAACCGTTACAAGAAATGAGCCGGATGGCGGGAGCAATTTCCGCAGCGGATCTGAATAATGCCCAATTGCAACTCAACAATGCACCAACTGAAGTTAAGGAATTAGCCCAAACTTTTAATATGATGCTATCGCGGCTGGGGGATGCTTGGGAACAACAACGGCAATTTATCGGCAATATTTCCCATGAGTTACGCACGCCATTAACGGTGGTATCGGGTTATTTACAGAGCTTATTACGGCGAAGCAATAACCTTAATGATTATCAACGAGAAGCCTTAGAAACGGCAGGAGCAGAAGCCGATCGCACGATAAAATTACTTCAGGATTTATTAGATTTGGCACGGGCAGATAGTGGATATACTCGTTATCATCTAGCACCAATACTATTAAACGATCTGGTATCTGAAGTAGCCGATCTAACCGGAGAATTTGGCAATCGAGCTATTCAAGTTGCAGCTACAGTCAATGTTGAAGCGATGGTCGATCGGGATAGGTTAAAACAAGTATTAATTAATCTCTTAGACAATGCGATTAAATATTCTGAAGCAGCACAACCGATCGAATTAATTGTCGAACAAATCGATAAACAGGCAATCATTCGAGTACGCGATCGAGGGATTGGAATTCCCCTACAAGATCTCAGCCGTATTTTTGAACGCTTTTATCGAGTCGATGAAAATCGCGCCCGCACGACTGGCGGACATGGATTGGGTTTAGCGATTTCCAAAACATTGGTAGAAGGGATGGGAGGTAAGATTATGGTGCGATCGATATTAGGTGAAGGTAGCGAGTTTTCGATCGTTTTGCCGAACTCCAGCGGTTAAAACCGCTGCTTGTGATGCGAAGTCCGCCTTCGCGGACGAGTTTATTAGTCCGCGAAGGCGGACTTTGCATCATTAGCCACGATTACTCTACGAGAACGCTCCGCGAACAATCGTAGGCATTTCTATAAGTAGCAACTTTGGTTAATTATCAAAAAATCGATTGTTTTGGAGCGAATAAATTGTGGTGGATCGAGTGTTAGTAGAATTGATGGTCGTCGCGATCGACAGGCTTCAGGCGGAAATTTTAGAACGTGAAAAATCCGAGCAAATCCTCAGATCGATCGTCGAAGGGACAGTTTCAGCTACAGGTGTAGATTTCTTT
>JANOPX010000014.1:0-4578 GCA_031422115.1 Chamaesiphon sp. VAR_4_metabat_408
CCAGTCCCCCCGTCCCCCCTCTCCCCCTCTCCCCCTCCCCTCAACTACTTCGCACTATCCCAACTACTCGCCGCCGCCGCAACTGCTTGTTCGACGGTTTTTTCGCCGAGCATTGCTGATTGGAGGTTGTCATAGATGACCTTTTTCAATACATTGAGATTTTTTAATGGTGCGACTAATACATCTGCTTGAGCCAATTGTTCGGCACTAATTAGTTTTCCTTGAGCTAGAGCAGATTTATCGCCACTGCTTGCCAATTTACTCTTATATTCAGCGACAGCTTGAGTCTGAGAAGGCAGAGTATCTGAAGCTTGGGCAAAAGCAACTTGATTGGTAGCATTGGTGATAAACAAAGCAAATTTGACCGCCAGATCTGGCATCTTGGTACTTTTGGGAATAACCAGATTCATTACTGCTACACCTTTTTTACCAGTTTGTCCGGTAATTTGCGGCGCAATGGCCGAAACTTTGGCAATTTCGGGGGCGTTTTTGGCAATGGTATCAATGAATGGTGCGCCAGCCGAGAGCATCGCTGTCTCTCCCGCTTGATACAATTGAATCGCTTGTTGATGTCCCTGAGTGAGAGCTTCTCTAGGCAATAAACCATCCTTATAAAGATCTACCCAATATTGGAATCCCGCCTTACCCGCAGGGGTATTAAAAGCCGCTTTACCCTTATCATCGACTAATGCAACGCCCATTTGCACGAGGGATTCCAAGACATCATTAGTATCTTCGGGTACGAAGGTGATAAAGAAGGCATATTTACCAGTTTTCTCCTTAATTTGTTTGGCAGCTTGAGCCAATTCTTGATAAGTAGTCGGCGGTTTGGCGATGCCAGCTTTTGTCAAGAGATTTTGATTGTAGATTGTCACATTGGTGGTGAGATACCAAGGAAAACTAAAGGCTTTGCCATTCAATGTTCCCGCCTGCCAAATCTTGGGTAAATACTCCTTGCTCTCGCCCTTCTTCAAAGCCATATCCAAATCCAACCAGGCATTTCTGGCAGCCAATTGGATGGCAAAATCAGGATTGAGATTGACTACATCAGGCGCAGTTTTGGCACCCATCGCGGCTTGAATCTTGCCCTGCATTCCACTCCAAGGTACATCTACCCAATGGACTTTACTACCAGGATTAGCAGCCTCAAATTTGCCGATCGCATTTTTGAAATAATCATTGAATTTTGGTTGCAGTTGCATCGTCCAAAATTCCAACTGTGGTGTCTGACTAGTTGGCGATTTGAGACAACTCACCACTCCACTCAATAATAGCCCCAACAAGCCGCAAATCAGTAAGCGACGGAAATTAGCAATCTTACCCATTAATCTTACACCGATCGACAATAACGCATTATCGGCGATTTGGCGCGTGGGGGATAGGGGCATTGCCAAAAGATTGCGCGGCGCATTATTCCCAATTCTCTGCCCAAGGTGTTTAATGTAAGCAAGTAAAATTTGTGTGTGGAGGAATAGTAAGGGTGAAAATGAACCTAGTAGTAGCAGCTATGACTGGACTAATAGCGGCTGGTAGTATACAGTCTGCTTTCTACATTCCTGCGGTAATTGCCAAAACTCCCGCCGAACAAACTGCCAATCGCATCTACAAAAAAGCCAATCCAGCCGTAGTCACTGTCAGAGTCGGTGCCAGATCTCATGGAAGTGGATTTATCGTCAGTCAGGATGGATTGGTGATTACCAATGCTCATGTCGCGGCGAACTCACCCAGCGTTGTTACCTTGATGATGGCTGATGGCAAAACTGAGCTACCCGCTGATGTAGTTGGTTTTGCGCGAAATGGCGTAGATTTGGCTGTGCTGAAAATCAATAAACGCCGCAAGTTGCCCAGCATCAAATTGGGTAGTGGCCGATCGATCTCCGTTGGAGACCAAGTATACGCGATCGGCACACCCCTAGCTGAAGCAAATCAAAGTACCTTCACAATGGGTATTGTCAGTGCATTGCGAAAGGGCGGTAGTATCCAACACAGCGCAGCCATTAATGGCGGTAATTCTGGCGGCCCACTACTTAATAGTAACGGAGATGTAATCGGCGTAAATACCTCAATTGCTGTAGCAGGGGTCGAATGTGCCGATGGTAGCACATGCGCTCGATCGACTGGCAATGTCGGCATCGCCTACGCCGTCAGTGTCGATACCGTCAAGGCTTTCTTATCAGATCTCAAAGCTGGGCGAATTTCACCAGTATCCACCCTGAAAGATTGAGAAATTCACCCAGTGAGCTTATCTGTACACAAATTGGCTAGATTTCAGTCTCAATCGATTTACCCCTTCCGAGGATGCCGGGTAGCTCTTGCTCCCGGAGGGCTGGGGAGGGGTAAACAACCTCCGCAGCAGCTCTAATAACCTGTGTACAAGGGTAGGCTCAGTGAGTGCATAATCTGCCAGCATCAACCCAATGTCAAATACAACACCATTAAACTCTAGAAATTTTATCTGTATGAAAAAGTTAATGCCGATCCTGTTCGCTGGTGGATTATTCGCCGCTACTGCTGTCACCATCGCCCCCGTAAAGGCCCAGACAGGGGCTACATTCTACTGCGGCGCAAGTTATGACCCCACCAGCAAAACCAACATCCCCACGACCCTAATAGCCGTGTCTGGACGAGAAGAACCTTTGGCATTGATTCGGTGGAAGTCAGAATATTTCCCCAAATTTACCCCCAAAGAACGTTGCGCCACTATTTCCAAAAAGTTTCAGGCTGCTTATAAAGCGGGCAAATTGAACTTTTTGTCCACGGGTAAGCACAAAAAAACCGGACAGGGTATTGTTTGTGCCTTGACAAATTCTGAGGAAAGTTGTGATGGTAGTTCTAATATGCTATTTACACTCAAACCCTATAGTAGTGGCAAATTGGTATTGAGCCAGTTGACAGGCATTGTGACAGGGGAGTCAAATAATCCACTTTATCAAAGTAGCGGTGATAGAGAGGTCGTAGATATGCAAATTTTGCTAAAATCTAAGTAAGTAAGATTTGAAGGTAAGTGGGTTTTGGCGACTTCCAAAACCCACTCAACCTGTGGTTTAAGACCTTTTGTAACTAAATATACAGTTTTATGAAAATTCGACATTTATCGATCGCCTTAACTGCTAGTATTTTAGTCACCACAGCTCCCCAACTGTTGTCGATTGCTCAACCAGTTCAACAGAATAATAGAATTGCAGGTAGAGAGAATAAGAGGACGATAGATCGGGTAAAAAAAGCTCAAGTTTATTACGATCGAGCGATCGAGAAATACGGACGAAACGACAAAAAAGGGTCGATTGCTGACTATAACCTGGCGATCGCTCTCAACCCTAAATATACTGATGCTTATGTTGGGCGTGGTTTGAGCAAGTACGATCTGGGTGATAAAAAAGGGGCAATAATTGACTACAGTCGCGCTCTGACTCTCGAACCTGAATATGGGCTAGCTTATTACAATCGAGGGTTAGCAAAATCAGATTTAGGCGACAATAAAGGAGCACTCTCTGACTGTGACAATTCGATTCGTTTCAATGCGCTAGATTCAGATGCTTATATTCTTAGAGGTGTTGTAAAGAATGAGCTGGGCGACAAAAAAGGGGCGATTGACGACTACGATAAAGCCCTAGTCATCAATTCAGATGCTACCCTAGCTTATCAAAATCGGGGTCTAATTAAATATAGTGTAGGAGATAATAAAGGCGCGATCGATGATTACGGTCGCGCTATTGCGATCGATCCTAAAAATCCCGATCTTTATTACAATCGAGGTTTAGCTAAAGCTACATTGGGTGATAATAAGGGTGCGATCGTAGACTATGATAATAGCATTCGCATCAACCCGAAAAATGCTGATACCTATATCGCACGAGGATTGACAAAATCAGATATGGGAGATAGTAAAGGAGCGATTGCCGATAACGATCGGGCGATCGTCATCAACCCAAAATCCGACCTAGCTTATTACAATCGGGGCATAGCTAAATATAATTTGGGTGATAAACCAGGCGCGATCGATGATTACAATCGTGCCATCCTAATCAACCCTAAAAATGCTGATTTTTATTATAACCGAGGTTTAGCGAAGTCCGATCTTGGCGACTATCAAGGTGGACTTAATGATGCAAATATGTCGATCCAAATCAATTCAAAATTTGCCCTAGCTTATCAAAATCGAGGTTTAGCTAAATATAATTTGAGTGACAATCAAGGTGCGCTCGATGATTATAACCAAGCAATTCAACTCGATCCTAAACTGACAGATGTTTATTACAATCGGGGTTTAGTCAAAACTGGATTGGGCGATAATAAAGGCGCGATCGATGATTACGATCGAGTAATCGGTCTCAACGCTCAAGATGCTGACGCTTATTTGAATCGAGGAACTATCAAAGCTACTCTAAATGATAAACCAGGTGCAGTCGCCGATCTGAACATGGCCGCCAAAATATTCAAATCCCAAAATAACCTAGTCAAATATCAAAGCACAATCGAACTAGTCAAACAATTTTCTAACTAAGGAATAAGGATTTAATAAAGGCACCTGAAATTAAGGGTAGGGGCAATTCATGAATTGCCCCTACCCTTAATTTC
>JANOPX010000015.1:0-55488 GCA_031422115.1 Chamaesiphon sp. VAR_4_metabat_408
CAGGGCCGATGGAAGCTAGACCGACAGCTAGAGCAGCAGCGATTACGGAAGCAGCACCGATGATTGGATTAATTTTGTCCATGATGTTTGATTACCTAAAAAAATAGTTGACAATATTACGAATTGATGTATCCGATTGCAAATGCGATCGAATGGAAATGGTTCGGTCTACACCACCATTCCCAGTGAGATTGAGAGAATTTTCTCTCCCACCATTGTGACAGCGATCGGCGATCTTTCGTCGAAATTGGTTGGAGCTATTCGATTGCATGAATCAAATGACCACCGCGATCGATTTGAATCGCGACTCGGCTACAATGAAGGAGTTAGTGTTCCTCTTCGTGTTCGCCGTGACCTTCGATCGCTTCGCCGATGTACACACCAGCTAGAGTCGCAAATACCAAGGCTTGAATGGCACTAGTAAATAAACCTAGCAGCATTACAGGCACGGGGATAATAAACGGTACTAGCAGTACGAGTACGCCTACCACCAATTCATCCGCCAGGATGTTGCCGAATAAACGGAAGCTTAGGGATAGAGGTTTGGTGAAGTCTTCGAGGATATTAATCGGCAGTAAGATGGGTGTGGGTTCGATGTACTTTGCCAAGTAGCCCAAACCGCGTTTGCGAAAACCTGCATAAAAGTACGCCAAGGACGTAAGCAATGCTAATGCTACCGTGGTATTGATATCATTGGTTGGCGCGGCCAATTCACCTGCTGGCAAGTGAATCAGCTTCCACGGAATTAGTGCTCCAGACCAGTTGGATACAAAGATGAATAAAAATAGAGTACCGATAAATGGAACCCAAGGACGATATTCCTTCTCACCAATTTGGTCTTTGGCTAACCCACGGATATACTCTAGAGCATACTCCATTAAGTTTTGGATGCCACTAGGAATGCGTTGGATATTCCGCGTAGCGGCTACTGCTGCGATTAACAGCAATCCAATCACAAACCAAGAGGTAAGAAACACCTGACCGTGAATTCGGAGATTGCCGAGTTCCCAATACAAGTGGCGACCGACTTCCAATGCCGCGAGGGGCAAGGAATTCATGATGTTTAGACCGTCTAACATGTGCATCTAGGAGCCGTTTCCAGTTATTTTTTACTCACACCCTTCGCTAATTTAGCAACGGTTGGAGATCGATAATTCTAGAGGCTAAACTCGATCGAATCGGTCAGCAGTCCAGATTGTCCGTAGCAAGTAGACAAGTATTGCCGCTTTGTACGTGAGAAAGCCCAAAAAAACAGGCAACACTTGAAGCTGGTGCCATTTGGCAGCCACAATTATCAAAACCACAAACATGGCGAGACGATTTGGACTCAAGCGAATATTCCCATTGCCAATGCGGTCTACATCTCTTGCTAGCAGTCTCAAGTACACTACTCCTGCGACTGCACCCAAAAGATAATTGAGGGCAATCCTCAATCCGTATGTGGTTGCTACCGCGATAAAAGCCACGATAGTAAGTCCTACGGTAATCAGATACAGCTCTAGTTTGAGTTGTTGATACTCATCCATCGAGTTGTCTGACACGACACTAGATTGCTCGAGTGTACTCTCCTCACCAACTACTTCTGTCGGTTGAGTTAATTCATCAGTAGAGTTCACAGCAGTTTGGTGTTATTTGAGTCTGAGAGACCAAGGCTAATTGTATCACTCGCTGGTAGCAATACTTTAAAAAAATTATTGGGTGCTGGACTGGCGAAATTTTGCTGACTGCGGGTAAGGAATAAGGATTTAATAATATAGGGCGATTAGGACATCTCGACCATTACTGCGATACCCCCGACTTCTTGGAGAAGTCGGGGGTATGTCCTAACAATGGCGGTTGAAATTTTTGGCCGATCGATCTGTCGCATAGCATCCGCCTTGCGGCATCGACTTCTAATCTGTCATTCTACCTAGCTTAAATTCGACCGCCAGTAGGTGGGCCATAAGTTTCGGTTGTGGTGGTTCTAGGGTGCCGGAAGCCCACGACAGAACCAATTAAAGCGGCCAGTAATCCCAATAGAGAACCCATCACAAACGACCAACTCACTTTGGCTGTATTACCAGCAATATCTCGCGTTTGTTGGGCTGAGATCGTTGGTGGTGTAACTGGGGTTTGCTGGTTTGCCGGGATATTTTGTTGAACTCGATCGACGACGCTACCAGCATTGGAAGCAGCGATGCCAAATGCACCCGATACGCCGCTAGTCAGCAACCAAGCACTTAGAGCTAAAGTAGATGCCCACAAAATCGCCCCATTCAATAGAGCTGTATTTCGATTCATCCGCCCAGATGTATGCGCGGTAGTCCATCCGCCCGCAAATAGGGCAATTAGCAAACTAATAATCGACCAAATCCCAACACTGACACCAACACCAGTTGCCTCCGATCGAGGTGCTCCAGAACCCCCAATACTACTCGAACCAATTGCCACCCCCAGCGCGCTCAAAACTAGCTGGGTACTCAGGGTGATAACTAGCCCTGCTAAGATCGGCCCCCAGCGCACTTGGTCGTGGTAGATTTGACTAACAACAGGCACTGTGCGTTCGATATAATCACCAGGTCTATCTATATATGCCACAATCGTGCTCCAATAGTTATAGTAGAAACTTTCCAGATCGACTGGAATAGCTTCAGCATATCGTTTGGAAACTATGGGATTCATCTGTCGATCGATTGATTTGGGACTCTATCGATCGAGATAGACAATTACCTTTATATATCCGTCGTATCTTGTTCGGAAACCTTACCAAATAAATATCGATCGCCAATATATTTCAGAATAACTCGCCCAGTCTTAGGATGCTCCCTTTCGACGATCGGTTTGACAACTACTCCTTCTCTCCCGTGGTTGCCGCCGACGAGAGAATCACCATCAGAATGCGATTTGATAACATCGAGGGAGAAAGCACCTTCATAAACTAATGGTACTTGCTCGACTTGATGGCGATCGCACAAAGATTTGAAAGTTGTATAGTCCACATACTTACCCTCCAACATCAGATCGAAAGCGCGAAAATTTATCTTCCGCTCGCCATAACTATAAGCCTGAATCGATTGCCCATAAACTTCACCATACAAAATGGCTTGCTTATAGCCTTGACTTTGCAACTCCTTGAGCAGATGTTTGACTCCAGGTAATGTATGGGGAAACCAATAAGTATTCGCCACCATTGTATTTGAATCTTCTGGATCTTTCCGCCGCAAAGTTCTCGAACCAGCCATCATTGTCGGCTGCTCGTCATCAGTGTGCCAAACATAACCCACACGGCAATTAGAGTTATGAACTAAAATAGAATTTGCGAAAAAATTATGGGTTTCTGTTTCTAGATCCCATCTACTGGAATCTACATTAAAAGCCTCTTTTACAGAATATATGTCAACACTTTTAATTATTGGTGTATATTTCTGTTCGGTTGCTGGAATCACAGGCACTTTTCGCCCTCTGTAATTACTTGGTAATTTATATTGCATTACTTCAGGAATGTAAGGCGAGATTAGACAGAACATCTTATCCGCACTTTCTTTATTAAGCCTAATTCTGTTATATTGTCGATCGTCCGATTTATAAGATACCCCATTTAGCCCTAAATTTTTCAATCCTGCAAGCAATATTATTAGATCTGCATCACTAAAATTGCAGCACGCAAATAAAGCTCTATCCTCTTGCTTTTCCGTATGGCTGAGACTGCCATCATCCATATACCAAAATGCTAAAGAGAGCGGAGACAAACGATCGGCTACCCAGCTAGGAACTTTCTTTTTAGTGCCCTCTGCCCTGAAAGATAAATAAAATTCCTCATAAATTGCATTACTATATTCTGTAGAAGCCTCAGTCATTTCGGTTCCGTAGCCACTAGTTAGATTTCTAGTTTTATTTGTTTTCAGTTGTTTTAAACTGTCAATACAAAAATTTAAATACTCCTCATGACTTTTTTTATGAGAAAACTTTATGGCACTAGAATTACTATCTTTAGTTTTATGCAAAAAGCCATCGCCCAATAGTTTTCCAAGTAAAATTTGCTCTTCTACATAGGTTAGGGAATTTGAATCATGAATAATTAATACTCGATCTTCGTTGGTTAAGTTAATAGCTGCTTTATAACAACCTTCATGAGGACAGTAGAATTGATGACTTGGAGTACAATATATAGAGAAAAAAGGATTTCCGCCACCAAAAAGTCTACGCTTCCCTCTAACATTTAACCATTTTTCTGCCGAGCCATTATTAAATTTTTTCAGTACTTTGCTAGGGACTATTTCTCCTTTTGCATTCATTCCTACAACAAATTCCCCAATTTCTATCTTGTGGATAGGTTTGTGTCCCCCACCCCACATAGATATTTTAGTTTTATAGATTAAGCAGCCGTGGACTTTTTCTGTTGCAATAACTGGTTCCCCGACTTCTAGTAGATCGGGATAACTCCGCATATTTTCGAGACTAGTATATTTCGGAAAATTTGGATCGTCGCTGGCACTATCTCCCGCTTGAATTTTTATCGGCGGATTGTATTTAGTCGCTTGATAAAACTCGGCTACATCTTGCCCCAATTCCATCCCCGCTTCCGGCTGAACTACCAACCCAAAAGATGGTTCGCCGCGTAATTTGATCCGGTGAACTACGAGGACTCGATCGCCATT
Source organism: Chamaesiphon sp. VAR_4_metabat_408 (assembly GCA_031422115.1). Lineage (GTDB taxonomy): Bacteria > Cyanobacteriota > Cyanobacteriia > Cyanobacteriales > Chamaesiphonaceae > Chamaesiphon. The sequence goes on from JANOPX010000015.1 coordinate 4,638, forward strand.
AATATCGGTCTTCTCGGATAAATATGTAGCAACATTCAACCCCTCAGCTACTTCTTTTTTTAATACCGTTCCCTGCTCGAAATAGACCACGGCATCGCCCTTTTTGTGTACGCCTTTTTTGACACACATTTGCCAACCCTGAACCGTTGCCAATTCCAAAGCATCAGCATTTCCATGAGGTTGGAGATCCAAAATTTCACAAACTTCTACTTTAATCGTACTCATAATTAGCGGGGTGAGGGGTGAGGGGTGAGTATGTAGAGTGGGCACTGCCCACAGATCGATTCGCTGGTTACAAATAAACAATATTTGAGTATGTTGTTTAAATATTGTTTATGAAATATACTATGCTTTAAACTTAGGTGGTGGGCAGTGCCCACCCTACGCATATTATCTAGGATCTCTTAGTAGGGTGGGCACTGCCCACAAATCAATTTTCTGGTTACAAATAGACAATATTTAGCGATATATTAGTGTGGTGGGCATTGCCACCCTACGTTAGCTACGATGCTTTAACAAAAAATAAGATGTGCTGCTGTGGTAGAATACCATCAGTCTTTTGCCATTTTAAACCTACTGCACTTAGTTCTTTCTGAATCTGTTTCTCGGTGACTTTATGGTGAGGCTTGATATTAATCTTCGGGTCTTCGCCTCGATATTCTACTAGTACAACACGCCCCCCTGGTTTGAGAGCCGCAACAATCCCCGTCATCATTTCTTGGGGATAGCTCAATTCATGATATACATCCACCATGATGGCAAGATCGATACTCGCTGGTAATAATTCAGCACTTTGTTCGGTACCTAATTGGGTTTGAATATTAGATATCTTTTTGCGATCGATCCGTTGTTTCAGGAGTGCAATCATTTCTGGCTGAATATCGGTTGATATCACCTTTCCTTCAGGCACCTGTAGAGCTAGCAACTCGGAAATATATCCCGTACCTGCGCCAATATCCGCTACAACGTCCGTAGACTTCAATTCTAGTGCGGCGATCGTTTGCTCCGGTTGCTCCTCTGTTGCCCGTTCTGGACGCTCTAGCCAGTCAGCTCCCTGATGCCCCATCACCTTGGCAATTTCCCTACCCATATAAACTTTCCCAGTACTATCAAAACTGGGTGGGCGGTAACTATAAAATTTGGATTGAATTAGGGCACAACTAGGTAACGCTGCAATTTGCCAACAGATGACACAAGCAACTAGGGTTTTTAAAAAGCTTTTGACCAGCATGGAAGGTTAGATTATTTCCCAGAGTATAATCAAATTGTATATCATTCCGATTGACGATGCGTAAAGTAGAAGTTGTACCACACAATCTGCAATGGAAATCGAACTTCGATACCGAATCACAATATATCACCAATGCTTTGGGTGAAAATGCGATCGCCATTCATCATATTGGCAGCACGGCGATTGCTACTATTTATGCTAAACCAATTATTGATTTTCTGGTAGAAGTCAAATCTATTAATCAAGTAGACGATCGGAATTTAGAAATGGAATCGATCGGTTATGAGGTGATGGGTGAATTTGGCATAAAAGATCGCCGCTTTTTCCGTAAAGACAACCAGCTCGGAATCAGAACCCACCACATTCATATCTTTGAAATTAATTCAGCTCAAATAACTCGTCATTTAGCATTCCGAGACTATATGCTTGCTCATCCAGAAGCAGCTCAAGAGTATAGCAATTTAAAACGAAAACTAGCCGCCGAATATCCCAATGATATCGCTGGATATCAAGCTGGTAAAGCTGAATTCATCAAAGAGATCGATCGCGCAGATGGCTTTGGCTCATAAAAAGTAGTACAATTGACAGCATGAAAACCCAACTTGAGGTTTAATATACGACAGCATCACCTCTCCATCCTCCAAAGCTCCAATGTCCAACCAAGAACGCCAAGCCGCATATCGTCAAGTAGTTCAATCGCTCATCCAATCCCCCCAGAACGACGAAGAGCGAATTTTGGCAGCCAACCTCGATTTGGTGGATGAAGGACTAGTCAAGACGTTGAAAGACACTGCTAAGATGATGATGATTCGCAACCATCCACCACTGAGGGCGACAATTCAGCGGTTGGTTAGTTTTGCCCAACAATTAGAGCGAAAATTGGCATCGGGGCAAAGTGAGACTGTCAAACTAGAGCAGGAAGATTATATTAGATTTTCGGTTGAGCTATTGCAAATAGTGGTGAATAGTCAAGGGAATGGCGGGATAGTTCATCAATTTTTCGACAGACATCTGGGTTATCTAAATGAAGAACTATTAGCTATTTTACCAGCTTCGATCGCCGCATTATTAGAGCGAGCAGAAGATCGAGATAGGCAAGCGTATATTGAATCGATCGTCCAAAATTTATCGATCGATCTCCAAACCTATTCGAGTGGAGATAGACAGGTTAATCTTGCATTATCGATCGCCTGTAAAGAGCAATCTTCATTAGTTCACGATCGGCCAGACGAACAACCCGATCTAGTAGATAATGAACTAGTTCAACCAGACAAAGATCGTCAAACTGCATATTTCGATCTAGTTCAAGCACTCCTAGAATGCCCTCTAAATGAGGAAGATCGAGTCCTCGCCGACCACCCTAAACTGGTTGACAAAGGATTGGTAATAGCATTATTAGAAGTGGCTGAAATTAGGAAAGCACGAAACAATCCAGATTCAGGATGGACGATCGAATGGTTAGAAGTTTTTGCCGAACAATTAAGTCAAAAATTGGACTTACAACTAGGCGTAAATAAACAGATAGACGAAGAATCTGAGACCATATTCCCAGAAGATGAGGAAATAGTTCACCAATCTACAGATGAAAATGACGATCGAGTCACCGTAGTTACCCCAATTAGCATACCAATAGATGCCCACAAAGAAAGTCATCTAGGGCAGGTTTATTTCAAACAGGGTGAATGGCAACTCGCCGCTGATGCCTTTGAAATTGAGATCCAAGCCATGGAAACTTCCCGCAATTGGGGAGTAGATGAACAGCAGCAGCCGGAAATGTGCGATGATATCCTCTCCATCTACGAGAATGCGATTCAATGCGCCATCAATCTCGAAAACTATTCCCAAGCCATCGAGTACACCCAACGCATCCGCAGTCGCCAATTAGTCGGGATGGCGCAAACAGATGGGAGACAAATCCAAGCTGAAACCATCGACTATGCCGCTATCCAACAACTCATCCACAATCCCCACACTGCTATCCTCACCTGCTACACCACCAATGATGATACCCAGATCTTCATCATCAAACAAAGCGGCGCGCCAACCCTTCACACCTGCAAAAATCAAGGCACGCAAAAATTCCAAAACTGGCTGCAAAAAACCTGGATTAACCCCTCTCATGAAGACAATTCCAACTGGGCGGAAGATTTACCCCGATTACTCCACGATATTTCTCAGCGACTCGAACTCGATACCCTCATCGAGACACACCTCACCGATATCAACGAACTAATCATCCTTCCTCACCTCAACCTCCATCAAATCCCCTTCGCTGCTCTCCCCTTAAATCCTCTCGTCTCCGAGCTACCGCGTACCGACAAGTCGGTTAGACTTCAGTCTCGATTGATTTACGCCCCCAACCCCCTCTTGGAAAGGGGGGGCTTCACTCCCTCCCCTTGGCAAGGGGAGGGCTGGGGTGGGGTAAAAGGACTAAGCAATGACTCTAATAACTTATGTACACAGGGTAGCCTCGGAGCGAAAAGTAAGGAATTAGAGCCGGGTGGGTTACTACTTGGCGACAGATTCATCATCCACTCCATTCCTAGCTGTGAGATGCTCCAATATTCCCAACTCAGCCCACCCGTAGAAGATGCCAACGACTGCTCGGTACAAAGCACCCTTTGGAGCGTGGATGATTACGTCAGCGTTATTTTTCAGGTGATGTACCACCAAGAGCGACGCAAAGGCACCAATCCCGCCATCTCCCTTCGTACCGCCCAATTTCGACTACGAAATCTCACAGGCGCAGAATTTCAACATCACTACTATCCAGATGCGATCGAGTATGTCACAAAACATCACCCCACACTCAAAACCGCGCTCGAATATCACTTAGAAGCGTACTGTGAGATGGATAAACCCTTTGCATCGCCATTCTATTGGGCAACCTTTATCACGCAGGGTATGCCTTAGAGGCTGTTTGACAAGATCCGATTCAGAACTAAATCGACTCAGATAATGATTTCCCTGATTTTTAAACCGCAGAGGCGCAGAGGGCGCAGAGAGTATCCTATCTTCTCATTTAGACTCGCTTAGTAACTTTATTTTGATGCAAGATGTGAGTCGAAGTAAAAAAATAGTACCAATCGAATCATCAATCGGTACTATTTGCTTACCAATAAAAAAGTCTACTCTACCGAAGAACGATTTTCCAAAATCTCAAAAGAATTAACATTCAAGACTTTTCCAATCATAGCCAAAGTCATCACATCATCATTCAATGTACCATTTACTTTTACTTTCAATCCCACCTGACGCAAGTCGCGGGGACAATCTAGTAACTCGTAAGTCGCGCCATCTTCAGCTACCAATGCCCAAGCACCAGTACCAAAGCCTTTGTGTTCGATTCCACCAATCACCGTAATCATACTATCTGAGTATCTCCTCTCGCCGCGAACTTAGCCAAACCAAAACATAGCAACCCATTCACTACCAAGAAACTGCGCGCAACAACGCCATCGCCGAGTAGCCAGACATTTGGAGCGACTACAGCACTCACCAAGAGACAAGCAGCTACACCCAAACTAGTACCGATAGAAAACAATTTTCCCTGGGGATATGACCAGCAGACTATCAGTAATAGTACCGGAATCAGGACACTTGCAAACAGTGGATTTAAAATACTGGTGCCAGAAATCGCATTGCCCAATTCAGGAATCGAACTACCTAAAATGCGGAAGGGAGTTTGGGGTAAATCAAAGATATAAAATCCGCGTAGGAAAAACAATCCAGTACTCCCAGCTACCATCCCACTCACTAACGGAAATCCAAATGGAACATAGTTGCGAAGCAAGAAGGCGAGTAAATAAGAACCCAGTACCATCCCTAGTTTTGGTAATAGGGCAATCGCACCACCATCAATCCAGAAGCGAAGGTTCAGATAACCATTATCGCGCAACCAGCGGAAGAAGTCATTGAAGGTGATTTTGCCTTTTTGGGCGAGTTTGACGGCTGCTGCTGCGTCTAGATGCCCTGCACCGTAAAAGTTCTGAGGATCTGACTCGATTTTGCGTGCCGATTGTTGCAAGACTGCATAGACTTCATCTGGTGCGGTAACACCGATGGATTCAATCAGAGCGGCTACTCCAGCGACGTGGGGGGCTGCCATACTAGTACCTTGGAAGCCGGAGATGATGGGCGTATTCGTAGTTGGATCGATCGTCTCTTGCCAAATTTTACTACCATGCCCGCCACCTGGTGCGGCAATATTTACCCCCGCGCCATAGTTGGAAAATTCGGCTCGCTCGTCTTGCGCGTCGAGTGCGCCGACACCGATGACGTGGGCGTATCGAGCGGGATAGGATGCGGATTCGGCATTCTCATTCCCAGCGGCGGCGATAATTACCACCCCTTTATTATGAGCATACTCGATCGCGTCTTTCATCACCTGGCTTTCGCCACCACCACCCAGACTCATATTGACGATATTCGCCCCATTATCTGCCGCGAACCGGATTGACTCGGCGATATCGCTAATCGTTCCTCCTCCGCTACCTGACAAGACCTTCAGGGGCATGATTTTGGCTTCATAGGCAATTCCGGCTACTCCGTAGTTATTATTGGTAGATTGGGCGACAGTGCCCGCTACGTGAGTGCCATGTCCGTTATCATCGTCGGCATTTACTTTATCATTGACAAAATCATAGCCTTTAACAAATTCTGTCTGCTCCAAATCGGGGACTTTGCTCACCCCTGTATCGATAATCGCGACGGTAATTCCTTTACCCCGATTTTCTTCCCACGCTTGTTCGATGTGAATGCTGCGAAGGTGCCACTGCTTGCTATATTGAGGGTCGTTGGGTGCGATCGAGCTACGGTAGATATAGTTCGGTTCGATCGATTCTACATCCTTACTCAGACTCGATCCTTGCAGTTTGGTTAGTAAAGTTCGATCGCCTTTGACTACATATACATGCTCTACTTGGGAAAATTGACTATTCAGACGTGGCGCAATCCGATACTCCTTGCTCAATTCTGCCAATTCCCGATCGATCTCCCCCGCTGGTAAGTTATCTTTAAAATCGATGACAAGGGAGTCAAATTCCCCTCTAGTCGCCAATCCCGTAAAGTTGGATATGGCAAATCCTATCCCCAAGCAAAATAAGCACAAGATTAACAGTTTACGCATATGTATGGCGATCTCTATCTAGCACTTCCAGCATAGCTTAATGGAGGGGTGAGGGGGGGAGTGGGTGAGGGGTGAGGAGAGGGGGGGAGGGGGGGACTGGGGGACTGGGGGACTGGGGGACTTGAGGAACGCTTTACCGTCTCCCAGTCTCCCCCTCTCCCCCTCTCCCTACAAATCCCTCACCCGCCGCACCGCTTCAAGATACTCGCGATTTTTGCCTTGTTTGCGGTAGATTTCGGCGGCGGTGAGGTAGTCATTCAGCGCGCTTTGCTTGTTGCCGATCGAGTAGTAAGCCAATCCTCTGCTAGTATAAGTTTCAGCATAGTTGGGATTGAGGGCAATAGCCCTGTCGTAATCACCGATTCCACCCCGATAGTCTTTCAGCTCACAGCGGGCAATTCCGCGCCCAACATAGGCAAAAGAGGCGCGAGGATTGAAGATAATCGAGAGATCGAAATCAGATTTAGCATTTTTCCAGTCTTTGAGAATATTGCGGATTAGACCACGATTGGTGTAGGCTTCAGCATGGTCTGGTTTGAAGACGATCGCACTGCTATAATCTGCGTTGGCTCCTCGCCAATCCCGTAACACATTTCGCGCCAATCCTCGCCGAAAGTAGACTTCCCCAAAATTAGGATTTAAAGCTAGAGTCCGATCGTAATCGGCAATCGCCCCCCGATAATTACCTTTTTGGGACTTATTCTGAGCTGTGACAAAAAAATCATCAGCCGTTGGTGCTGACGAGATGGGTATTGTAGCTTTATTATCCAATTCTACCCGCAATTGGCTGGCGACTTGAGTAAAAGTATTAATCGGGATGGCTAAACCGCTGACTGGCTTGGCTTTATTGGTGCGACCATTGATACTAGGGTAATTATCGATCGAGCCGATCGTTTTACCATTAATTCCAACTAGCATTCCCGCCTCATTGAATAGTCCACCACCACTCATTCCTGGCAAAATATCGGCGTTTCCCACTACCAAACCATAACCACTATCTTGGGGCTTGCGACTGATGGCGACTACTTTTCCTGGATGGAAATGTAATGTTTTCCCCAAAAAACCTGCCGTAAAAACTGTTTGCCCCTTGGCTACATTGTTGGAATCGCCTAATTTGACAACGGGATATTTTTTGTCACTTCTGAAAGTAACAGTTGCCAAATCTAGATTGTTGGGCGCGATCTTGATATCATCAGTATCGATATCATATGATTCCCGATCGGGAGTAACAATTTCTAGAGCCAGACTCTTGGCATCATCAACTACATGAGCAGAAGTTAAAACTGTATAGGTATCCCCAACCTGTTTGACGATCGCCCCAGAACCATGTCCTGATTGAGTCTTGATAAAAACAACTACGCCTTGGGCGATATTACTGACTTGCCCTGACTGCACTGCCCGCGTTGGGGTGATTTGGAACAGAGGAATGGTGATGCTAATCCCTATAATGGCAGGGATAAATTGTTTCTGCATAATTTAATTATTGAAAGTGCCTTCGGCAAAACTGAAATATTTTCCGATGTATTGCTCAGCCCCAGATCTGAAATTTTAAAATGACCATATTCTTATTTCCCAGTGACTATTTTCGTCCCACCCTTGTAGATGAGATGTACCTATCTGAAGCAACAGCATTTCGACAAGCTGGATTTCAAGTTGCTGTTGTTTCATTAGAATCATTATCCTCAGACTCACCACAAATTCGTCCGTCATTGACTCCAGATGCTTTATGTAATCTACCGTGGCTGGATGCTGGGTGCATCTGAATATCAAAAATTAGTCACGGCAATATCTCAGGCTGGTGCCTGCATTCAAACATCAAGCGTCGATTACTTAGCTACCCACTATTTACCCAATTGGGATCATTTAATTAAAGATCTTACACCAGAAACTCACTTTTATCATACTGATGGGGATCTAAAAATTGAATTGGAGAAATTGGGCTGGGATCGATTTTTCGTCAAGGATTATGTCAAATCCCTCAAAACCTCAATGGGTTCAATAATAAGTCACCCATCAGAGATCGATCTCATCATCGCCGAAATGCACAAATTTCGCGGTACGATTGAAGGTGGCATCTGCGTCAGGCGGGTAGAAGATTTTATCCCCACATCCGAGCAACGTTATTTCGTCATCGATGGTAAAGTGTTTGGCTCCGATGCGAATGAGCCAATTCCAGAGATTGCCCTAGACTGTGCTACTAGAATTAAGAGTAGATTCTTTAGCATCGATACGATCGATAGACAAGACGGAGTAAAACGGATTGTCGAAATTGGTGACGGCCAAGTATCTGGTCTGGTAGGATGGACTACCGAACGATTTGTAGAAATATGCCACAGTTTTAATTAGTAGTCTCAGGCGTAAATAAACCCACTAGTTGGGAAAGTTGGGAGTTGGGAGTTGGGAGTTGGGAGTTGGGAGGTAAGATTAAATACTAGCCTAACTTGTGCCGCCCTGTACTAGATCCTCCACCAACATCAGATACTAGATAGAGGTACGATCTAAATAACCCATCCCTCTCCCCCCCCTCTCCCCCTCTCCCCCTCCCCCCCTCCCCATGCCCGAATCCACAGACAACCAGACACCCATCGATACCGACGCACTCTTGCTGATGTTGCGCCGGAAGCAAAACAATTGGGTAGAATGGGGCAAAGCTTGTCAACAACTCCAAAAAACTGGACTTACACCCCAAGCAATCTTTGAAGCTACCGGATTTGAACCGATTCAGCAAAATCAAATCATCGTCGGCTCCCAAGTATTCGACAGTATGATGGCTGTGGGTATCGCTCCAGCCACCGAAGCCCACTATAGCCGATCGGGTAGCGATAGCCTCTACGAACTCCGCATCCTCTCCCAAGAAGATCGCGCCGCCACCGCCGACTACCTCCACAACCGCAATATCGACTCAGAAGGCTCGAAAGAAGTCGCCAAGGCATTTAAGGAATTCAGCTACTTAACACAGCTTCCAGAGGGTTTTACCCACCATCCAGGGGATGCACTGGCGTATCAGTACTGGCGATATGTCAAACAAAAAGCCGATCTTACCGAGAAAACTCGCCTGATTGCACGCGGCTTGATGTTTGCTCACAGTCAGACGGCTCGCGCTCAAATCGAAAAATTACTCACCCAACTCTCGGCTCCAGCCTCGCGCACGGCTCCAGCCTTCCCGATGTATCGCTTGGAAGTCGATGACGAGTTACCGCGCACATTCCCCGTCGCTGGCGAGTTTCCCCTGAGTACTGAGGTATTTTTATCGGTACCCGAAATTATTGGTACTGGGGTGTTTCAGATTACCCATAATAATTGGGCTGGTGGCTGGGTGAGTCTTCCTGGTTGGATTGTGCTCGTCAAAGCACAGGAGCCGATCGCCATTATCGCCCATCCCGATCGACTTCCGCTCAAAATGGCGGTACAATCTACCGAACTAATTTTGGTATTCGATCGCGGGGTAACTACCTGGGATGAGTATAATTATTTTGTTATCGATCGAGATGGTCAATTAGCCGTCGAATGGTTTGAATCAGAGCCAAATATTCCCATTCTTGGTAAATTATTAATCGTGCTCCGCCCCAAACATCCGATCGATCCTGGCAGTAAGTCCCAAGATGTATGGGACTTAGAAGACTAAAATCTAATGAGGTAATTGATGACCATCCAAGCAGCCGAACGAGTATTATTGGAACTAAAAGATCTCGATGTCCATGCTAACACCGAACAACGCGATCGAATTCAATACGCCCTAGCGACGCTCATGCCATCCTCAGATTATCAGATCTTTGGTGTTTGTGCTGCCGATCGAGCTGAAGGTATTCAAGCACTAGAAAGCTATGCTGAATACTTCGGCTACCTCCTCATGCCTAGTACAACTGAAAGTCTAGCCAAAATTGAAGGAGCTGTATATCTCAAATTCAATCCCCGCAGCCGCTCCTGTCAAATTGAAGGATACACCGGAACCTATCGCGGCGTATTAGTTTCTTTCCAATCAGATTTTGAAGACGGTTATAAAGGCACCCACGGACACTTCCCACTAAATTTGTTTAGCTAGAATCGTTGGCGTAGCCGCGCCTCGGCAGAGCCGACGCTGCGCGAACGCTGTAGGTAATCGTCAAAATTAGGTCGATGAAAAAATATATGATTCGATTAACTCGGATAATTCCTGTCATTGCAATTGCTATTTCTGCATGGGCAATCCAACCCGCCACTTTAGTTAAATTCTCTTTTGGCGAACTAGTAGCTCAAGCAGGGCAATTCGACGCATCTAGAACTCTTCCAAGCGCAGTAGCAGATCCAAATAAACTAATCGACGATCTCAAAAATTGGCAGCCACTGAAAATTAAAGTTGGCTCTAATATCTTCCTCGTCGATAAATCGGATATGAAACATTTCTTGAAACGCCATCATCCCAAATACTGGGATGGCTCAATCAAGCGAAGTCAGACATTTCTAAATCCGAATATGACGATAAATGATGTCGAACAAACGATCGGCTCGGTGATGAATTCACGTCAGTCAGAAGTAATCAAAATTGGCGTAAACGGTTATGGACAACTTCCACCAACCAATGTCAAGGGTACATTTTATGTACTTGGGCTAAATCGCGGACATGTCGGTCAATTTTATCCAAAAGCACGCTAGATTTTGAATTGTTAATCGGTATTAAGTGGGTGAACTTAATTGAAGAGATTTTATAAATGATTGAAGTTAAGTCTTATATTGGTTCGATAAATATTCAGGGTGGTAAAAATTTCACGCTGGTTAGTCAATACGATGGTGCGATCGACGATCCTCGACATATCGATGGGGCGATCGAACTGATTATCGATGGTAAATATCTAATTAGTCAAGAGCAATGGGATTTAGTCGATCTATTATGGATATATCTAGTTAATGGGATTGAAAGTGTTATCAATGGCACGGACTATACATCATCTTTTCCTGACTCATCAGTAGAATTAAGTTTCAAAAAAATCGAATTTCAAGATAAAATAGAAATGACTGTCGATGATGAATCGATCGTCTGCGATCGCCAAGAGTTGATAAATACTTTGTTAGATGGAGCCGAAAAATGCCTGATAGAGCTAAGTAGGCTGATGAACGATCGCAGTTTTTATCGATCTGAAATTGAGAAGATTCAGAAGCTTAAAACATCTTAAAACTTCGTGTAAGGGCGAAGTTTTATACCGCCCTATATAATATGTCCAAATTAAATATTATTAAGTAGTTAAAGTTGGTGATTTAGTAGATGAAAGATCGATCGATTCAATTTTCTGAAGATAAAGCAAATGTAGATTTGCACCAGCTTCAAGCCCTATTTAATAAAAGTGCATTTTGGGCGCGAGATCGCAAAATTGAAGATCTAAAAATTGCGATTGAACGCAGCGAACCCGTAATATCAGCACGAGATGGCGATAGGTTGATTGGTTTTGCTAGAGCCACTTCTGACGGCATTTATCGGGCGACAATTTGGGATGTCGTCATCGATTGTGACTATCAAAAACTTGGTTTGGGGCGCAAACTCCTAGAAACTATCCTCAGTCATCCAGTGATGAATCGAGTAGAACGCATTTATCTAAATACCACCAATCAACAAAATTTTTACGAGCGCATCGGCTTTAATCACAATACCAGTACGACAATGATATTCGATCGCGCAGCCTCTTTTGCAGAGAATCACCAAAGACTGTAGGTTGGGTTGAGCCTCGTTCGCGGAGCGTCTCCCGTGGAGAAAACCCAACGCCCCCACTGTAGGGCTTTTGTTGATGCTAACAATGATATAATACAACCATCTCAACCTTTGAGGTAAAATTTGATGACGATTGTAACTGCTAAATGGAGTATTGAAGATTATCATCAGATAATCGCTACAGGGCTACTCAATGAGCGAAAAGTAGAATTGATATCAGGGGAAATTATTGAGATGTCGCCAGAAGGTGCCCCACATTCATCATATTGTGGCGAAATTACGGAATATTTACGCAAAATATTAGGCGATAGAGCTAAAGTTCGGGAAGCTCATCCGATTACATTACCCAATAATTCAGAACCAGAGCCAGATATCGCAATCGTTAAAATCAGATCTACATTATATCGCGACAGGCATCCTTATCCAGAAGATATATTTTGGCTAATTGAAATCGCTAATTCTACACTAGCCAAAGATGTCGGCATAAAGAAAGATCTCTATGCAAATGCCGGAATTGAAGAATACTGGGTGCTAAATTTAGCGGAATCAGTATTAGTTGTCTTTCGGGATCTAACTAGATCTGGTTATCAATCTACAACTAGTTTTACGAGTGGCATGATTTCTCCCTTAGCTTTTCCAGATATTTCGATCGATATTCAAAAGTTACTTGCTTAGATTTCCACCCGACAATGGTTTTTAAAAATTTCGCGGCTGTAACGGCGGTTTCTCATCAAAATCAAAGCCCCAATCTTCAGATTCCGCGTCATCCATCCGTGTAGGTTTGGGTGACTGAGGCGGTGGGGGAAGATCTTCGTCATCTATTTCTTCATCGTCATACTCATACTCATCTTCATCCTCTTCTACTTCTATTGGTGCTTTGTAGGGAGGTTGAATCAAGCGAAAATCGGCATCATAGACACCTTCACGCTCATCTAAATCATCATCGACGATTGTTTGGCGAGGGGTGTAAGTGCTGCGTTGTTCGGATGTGGCTGTCTGTTGGCGCGGCGGTGGTGCTGGTGGTGACACATCTTCCCATTCTGGTTGAGGTTTGGCGACTGGTGCGTATTCCCAATCATCGTTATTGTCGATCGGCTGAGGCTGCGATCGGGGAGTGGTAAAATTTGGCGGTGGAGTTCTACTTTGGAAATCCCGATCGTTGTTAACTGGCGGGGTATAACTAAACACATCCTCACCCACATCTTGCAAGCGGGTTTGGAGTTGACGCACTCGTTTGGTGAGGGCGCGATTTTGGAGCCAGATGAGGAGTTGGATCGCACTACTAGATAATAAGCCTAAACCGATCGCGATCGCGAACCAGACACCCACGGGTAACATTACCGTTGGCTGACTTAATACCACTACTGTGACGATCGGCGAGAGATTAGAACCGATCGCGATCGCGAGTACAATTAGGGTGATTAGAGTAATGACGATCTTCAGTGGCTGCATGATTTAGGATTCGGATAAATCGGCGGAGCTTGCGCGTCGTTCCTCGACGATCGTCGGGTCGGTTTTCCAGCGTTTGAGTGGGATACAATCGATGTCGAGCCTGTCGAATGCTCTGGCGATGACAAAATCGACGAGATCCTCGATCGATTCAGGTTTATGATACCAGGCTGGGGTAGCTGGGACGATCGCCGCTCCAGCCTCTGCTAGGGTAGTTAGATTGCGAAGATGGATTAGACTTAGGGGTGTCTCGCGGGGAACTATTACTAGTTTACGCCCTTCTTTGAGTTGCACGTCAGCAGCACGTTCGAGTAAATCTCCACTTAAACCTGCGGCTAGTTTACCGACGGTGCTCATGCTGCAAGGAATAATTACCATTCCTTGGGTACGATATGAGCCACTGGCAATATTTGCACCTACATCTCCCCACCGATGACACCTCAGTTTTCCCGCCGTGGGTACGCCAGAAATTTCGCGCCAAAACATTTCTTGCTCTTCGGGTTCGCTTGGTAGTCGAATTTGGTCTTCGGCTTGGAATACCATATAGGTGGATCTAGATGCGACTAGTTCGATCTGATACTCTGCGGTGAGTAAGTGTTTGATCGATCGAATGGCGTAGATTAAGCCAGACGCGCCTGTTATGCCGAGGATGAGGGGTTTCATTGGAGGGGTGAGGGATGAGGTGAGGGGACGAATTCGATTTCTTGCGCCAGATCCGTTAGCATTTTTAGTGCTAATAGAACCCGGATCTGGGGGTTCTGACCCCCAGACCCCCCATTGGGGAGGGGAGTGTCCCCCCCCCAAACCCCCCCTCAAAGCATAGGTTGTTTGAGACGGTGGGGTGGATGTATTGCAGCTTTGTTGGTTTGTGGGATGCGGGGGTTCTGTTAGCACAAGAAATACCAACGGATCTGGCGCAATTAATCATCAATTGAGCATCTGTACTGTAGAACGATCGGCAAATGAGCACAAATTCCTCGATCTATTTAGTACAAAACTTCACCTTAACAGGGGTAGCTTTTACTCCTCATCCAGATATTCATTTTCAGCAACTTCCAAAATTTCCTCAACATTTATATTTGCATCGAAATCTGAATTGATATCAGAATCTGAATCGGTATCTGCATCTGCATCAGAATTTGTCTCGGTGGTGGTTTCTGACATGACGCTGGTGACGGTGACGAGATCGATTTGCTGACGATAGTAGTCTACACTCTTGACTTGGACTTCAACGCGATCGCCCAGACGGTATGAGGTGCGATTTTTTCTGCCCACTAGACAGGCGTAACGCGGGCGAAACTCATACCAGTCATCTTTGAGGGAGCTGACATGTACCAAGCCTTCGACGAGGGAATCTTCGATTTCGACGAAGAAGCCGTAGGATTGTACGCCTGTAATTAAGCCTTGGAATATTTCACCCGTGCGAGCTTTCATCTTTTCGGCTTTTTGCAAGCCTTGGAGATCGTTTTCCGCATCTTGAGCTATTTTAGTTCGATCGTTGAGGTGAGCGATCGATCCAGCCAGTTGAGTTTCTAGCTCTTGCTGGATGGTGGGGGTGAGTACATTCCAGGTAATTTGCCCGTGACAGCTACTACTACCGAGGTTTACTACGTCTTTGGCGCGGGTGGTTTTGCGATCGCGTCCATTGATAAATACCTCATGGAGCACTCGTTGGATTAGAATGTCTGGATAGCGACGGAGTGGGGATACACAGTGAGCGTAGCCATTTTCGATCGCCAGTCCAAAGTGGGTACCTGGGTTGGTACTATAGACGGTGGTTTTGAGGAGGGATTTGAAGAGGTAGTTGAGTACTTGAGGTACGGGAGATGCGGCGAATTGTTGACTCAACCTTTGTAAGTCGGCGACGCTAATTTCTGTCTCTGCCTCTCCTTCAAAAGTCAAGCCTAAATTAATACCCAACTTAATTAAGTCATTAACTTCTAGCAATTCGGGATTGTGCTGGATGGCATAAATCCCTGGTACTTGGAGAGCTTGTAAATGTACGGCGACGGCATAATTTGCCATTACCATGACATCAGTTAGCAACGATTGAGCATCGTCGATAAATATCGCTCCCAATCTCCCCTCGTCGAGGAATGGTGCTTGCTTCTGAATCAGATCTACTTCCAAACCGCCTCTAGATCGTCTCTGCGCTCTGAAAGCTGGGGCGATCGTCTCCCAGATCGGTTTGATGATTTCGATCGCTTGGGGGTCGATATCGGTGGCTTCATCTGCCAAGATTGCGGGAATCCGATTAGGCTGCAAGAGCCAATCTAATTGAATTCGACTTGGCTCGATGGTAAACTCGACTAGTTCGCCGCGATCGTTGAGCGACAAGAAGACAGAAATTGCCAGTCGGGCTTCTCCAGCTACGAAGCCACAAGTTTGATGTACGGCGGCGGGTAATAGGGGAATAATATTATCGCCCAGATGTACCACTGTACCCCGTCGTTTGGCTTCTCGATCGAGTCTATCGTCAGTCGTGATATAGCTGGCAACATCGGCAATATGTACGCCCAATCGGAGCATATCCCCATCCAATCTTTCCAGAGTGAGGGCACTATCTACAGGTTGCTCCTCTTCACTCACCGCAATTGTAGGTAAGTGAGTCAAATCTACCCGACTTTGAGCGAGCGGATCCTTGAACCGATTGCCAATCTTCTCCGCAGCAGCTTCTACATCCGCCGTAAACTCTTGGCGTAAATCGTGCTTGCAAGTAACGATATCGATATCTGCCGCAGACTCAGTAGTACTACCCAAAACTCGATCGATTCTACCCTTGGGCAAATCTTGACCGATCGCATGACGCAGTACTTCCACATGCACCAGATGATCGATAATATCATCTAAATTGCCATGCTCCCGTCCATTATTATCATCGACAGGTAGATCCAACTCAAACAATAATCGATCGTCCAAAGGAGTCGCCCGATAATCGCCTGATTCTAGCCGCTTCACCTTTGCTAGTACCGCCGGATTCGCCCGCTCTAGCACCAACTTCACCGCCCCTTCAGGACTTCTGCGTCTAGTCCCCTCCTTGATCGTCTCAATCAATACGCGATCGCCATTCCAGGCATTGCTCAGATGACTTTCGCGAATATAAATATCATCCGCGCCCTCAGCATCCTGAATCGCAAAACAGAACCCCTTACTCGAACAACGTAACTTTGCCTCGACGATATGCTCGGTGATTTCCCGCCGAAACTTACCTTTCTCTCTACTCAAAATGCCGATTTTCTCTAACAACTCTAAAGCTAGATCCAACTGCTCGACACTAGAGGAGGTTTCACAACCCAATTTCTTTTCGAGTACCTTCGCAGTGACCAGCTTATCAGGACTAACGTGGGATAGTAACGTAGCGATCGAAAATTCCATGTAGCTCAATTTACCTCCACCCAGGAACATATTCATTCATTCTCATCAATTTGCTCAGTCTTGCTCACGTACAGCACGGTATCCGAGGTGACTCTTTCCACAAGTGTATCGTCTAGAAATTATCTCCACATGTGCGTATCTGTGGATGACGGTGGTGGTTATACCGACAGGCTGCGATTTGCTACAGATTGTTTGGACAAGGTGTACGGGTAACAGCTTGAGACTGTCAGATAAAGACCTAATCATTATCACTAATTAGGAGATCGATATACAGTGCTTGATGCTCGCCTCTCATTATCTTACCCTTGAATGTCACTAAGGACACCAATTTTTTTTCGATCGACATCCGCTCGAAAAATACCGCTTGACAATTATGGTTAAAATAACCATAATTAAATTAACCTGTTTTGGCAAAGTTGATGAATTATCGATCGGGATTGACAGATGTAGATATTCAGGGCGATCGACAGCTAGCATCTTTACCCACTCAAGATTATGGCTTGCTAACCGACCTATATCAATTGACGATGACAGCTTGCTATGTGGGGGAATCGATCGATAATTCGACCGCTAGTTTCGAGCTATTTACCCGCAAACTACCAAAAGGATTCGGCTATATCATTGCAATGGGTTTAGCTCAAGCATTGGAATATCTGGAAGAATTTCGATTTGATGAGGCGCAAATTTCCGCTCTTCAAGCTACAGGAGTTTTTAAAAACGCTCCTGACAGATTTTGGGAGCTTCTCGCCACTGCCAAATTTACGGGAGATGTTTGGGCGGTACCTGAAGGTACGGCGGTATTTGCCAATGAGCCGATGTTGCGAATCGAGGCTCCTTTATGGCAAGCTCAAATCGTCGAGACTTATCTACTCAATACCATCAATTATCAAACTCTCATCGCGACTAGAGCCGCTAGATTGCGAGATGTGGCGGGCGCAGATGCAACCTTACTCGAATTTGGTACTCGTCGCGCCTTTAGCCCTCAAGCTTCACTTTGGGCGGCGCGAGCGGCGATTGCGGGGGGATTGGATACGACTTCTAATGTTTTAGCAGCTCTCCAATTGGGTTATGAGCCAAGTGGTACGATGGCGCATTCATTGGTGATGGCGATGGGGGCGATAAACGGGAGCGAGCAGGCGGCTTTTAGTGCTTTTCATCGATACTTTCCTGGCGCACCTTTATTGATAGATACTTACGATACTATCGCCGCTGCAAAAGATTTAGCCGCACGCATCAAGGCGGGGGAAATCGAGGTAAGTGGGATTCGGTTGGATTCGGGAGATTTAGTTAGTTTATCGAAGCAGGTGCGGGAGATTTTACCCGATGTCGATATTTTTGCTAGTGGTGATTTGGATGAATGGGAAATTGCTAAGTTGAGAGCGGCGGATGCACCGATTAATGGGTTTGGGTTGGGTACGAGATTGGTGACGGGGAATCCGGTAAATGGGGTATATAAGTTGGTAGAGATCGATGGGATACCAACGATGAAGCGATCGACTGGTAAAGTTAGTTATCCTGGTAAAAAACAGATTTTTCGTCAGTTTGAGGATGGGCTGTTTATTGGGGATAGATTGGGTTTATCGATTCCGCAAGGCGGCGGCTACGCCAACGAAGGTGATGGTTTATTACAGCAGGTGATGAAGGGAGGTAATAGATTGGCTGACGATGATAGTTTGGCGACGATTAGACGACGTACGGATCTGAGTGTGGCTAGTTTACCTGTGGGGATAAGAGATATTAATTATGATGGTGTTAATCCGGTTAGTATTTCGACAGAGTTAGAGGGTTTGGTTAATGGGTAAATGTTTTTCTATTCATGGCACTTACTTTGCTAGTGGGGAGGGCGGGTTTCGCACTTACATTTTTAGTAATAGCATCATTCCTAGCATAAACCCGCCCCTACAGTCCTTTGTTACTTATTCCCTAAGATGAAAATTGCTTTATTTGGAACTAGTGCAGATCCACCAACGATCGCACATCAGGAGATTATAGTCTGGTTAGCGTCACAATTCGATCGAGTAGCAGTATGGGCGGCAGATAATCCATTTAAAGAACATGGGGCATCATTAATTGAGCGATCGCAAATGTTGGAGTTATTAATTGGTGAAGTGACACCATCGATCGATACTCATGCCCAAGTATATCCTAATTTGAGTAGTCGGCGAACGATCGAAACTTTGTCGATCGCTCAAACAATCTGGATTGATGCCGAATTCACCCTGACGATTGGGGCAGATTTAGTTAGTCAATTACCCAAGTGGTATCGCATCGGTGAATTATTGAGCCAAGTAGACTTATTAATAGTCGCCCGCGATGGGAATCCGATCGATAAAACCGATTTAGACATATTAATAAATCTGGGTGCGAGAATTCGATTCGCCCCATTAACTACCCCACCTGTATCCTCCACAATAATTAGAACGATAAAATCGCATAATATTACCGCCGAGCGAGAAATTCAAGGATTGACATCAGCCGTCGCCGCATATATTCAACAACACTCACTATATACCAAAACAAACCTCGTCCAAAAATAACAATGGTAGAACGCAACCTCAAAAAAAGATTAGAGCACGATCGAATGAGTATATTAGCAGACTTTAAAGTTGGGGTAGATAATGCGATATTCTCGATCGATACCCAACAAAACAGACTATTAATCCTGCTCGTCATGCGCCAAGAAGAACCCTTCCTCGGCGAATGGTGCTTACCAGGAACACTAGTCAGACAGGGAGAAACATTAGAAGCAGCAGCCGATCGAATCTTAGCCGAAAAAATCCGCGTCAACAACTTATACCTAGAACAATTATACACATTTGGCGGCCCAGGTAGAGATCCACGAGAAGCGATCGATAGCTATGATATCCGTTATCTATCAGTTAGTTACTTCGCCCTAGTTCGATACGAAGCCGCCGAACTAATCGCTACTGGAGTCGGAGGAATAGCCTGGTATCCGATCGACAAACTACCCACCCTCGCATTCGATCATCAACAAATAATAGAATATGGACATCAACGACTACGAAACAAACTAGAATATAGTCCGATCGCATTTGATATCCTCCCCGAATCCTTCACCCTGAGCGAAATTTACCAACTATACACAACAGTTCTCGGCGAAACATTCGCAGACTACTCCAACTTCCGAAACCGATTAATCAAACTAAAATTTCTCGAAGAAACAGGCGAAAAATCATCTCAAGGAAGCGGAAGGCCAGCAAATTTATACCGATTCGATCCGATCGCCTTCGCCCCCCTAAAAGACAAATCCCTACTATTTGTCTAACCCCTCATTTTCCGACCTCCGCGCCCTTCGCGGTACCCCCTAAAAATATCATTTACTCTTAAACCCCTCCGCGCCCTTCGCGTTAAAAAAACCATCCATATGCGAAATATTCTAGAAAAGGGTGGGTTTTGCCCTTCCATTCTAGAACAAGCATAATTAGATTGCATAAACCCACCCCTACAGGTTAATAGAATAATGAAAATAGGATTGGCTCAACTCAACTCAACAATTGGCGATCTAAAAAACAACACCCAACAGATTTTAAAAACTGCCCAACAAGCAGCAGCTCAAGGCATCAAACTACTACTCACCCCCGAACTATCACTATGCGGCTACCCACCGCGAGACTTATTACTCAATAGTGACTTTATCGATCGAATGGAGCAAACCCTCCAACAGTTAGCCATAGACTTACCAGCAGATATATATGTCTTAGTCGGATTAGCGACACCAAACCCTAATTTTACCCTCGGTAGTAAACCACTATTTAATAGCATCGCCCTATTAGGTGCGGGAAAAGTCCAGAATATTTTCCACAAACGACTATTACCAACTTATGACGTATTCGACGAGAATCGATATTTCACATCAGGTAATGAACCCAATTGTTTCATCTTAGATGGAATTAAGATTGGGGTGACAGTGTGCGAAGATTTGTGGAATGATGAAGACTTCTGGGGTAAGCGAAGTTATCTAATTAATCCCATTGCGGAATTAGCCGAGCTAGAGATAGATTTGTCGATCAATTTATCCGCATCACCTTTTAGCGTCGGTAAACAACAGCTACGAGAAGCGATGCTCAAGCATACGGCGATTAAATACGATCGACCGATTTTATATGTCAATCAAGTAGGCGCGAATGACGACTTAGTTTTCGATGGATGTAGCTTGGGATTCGATCGATCTGGTAACTTGATTTGTCGCGGCGAAGCCTTCAAACCAGACTTATTAACCATCGAATTTAACCAGTCAAATCGAGACTTACAACCGAGTATAATTGCCCATCAACCTGAATCTAGCGATGCGGAGATTTGGCAAGCATTAGTACTCGGAGTACGTGACTATATCCACAAATGTGGTTTTCAAAAAGTAATCCTCGGCTTGAGCGGCGGGATAGATTCCGCATTAGTCGCTGCCATCGCCGCCGAAGCCATCGGCGCAGAAAAAGTACTCGGAGTACTAATGCCATCCCCCTACAGCTCAGCGCATTCCATTACAGATGCGATCGCCGTTGCTGCTAATCTAGGCATTATGACTGAAACCATCCCCATCGGTGACTTGATGCAGGGATTCGATCGCGCCCTTGAGGTACTATTTGAAGACACCGAATTTGGATTAGCCGAAGAGAATCTCCAATCCCGAATCCGAGGCACTCTACTAATGGGCATCTCCAATAAATTCGGGCGGTTACTCCTCTCCACAGGCAACAAATCCGAAATGGCAGTAGGTTACTGTACCCTATATGGAGATATGAATGGTGGATTGGCAGTCATCGCCGACGTACCCAAAATGCGCGTCTACTCCCTGTGCAACTGGCTAAATAGAAACAAAGAAACCATCCCCCAACAAATTATAACAAAGCCCCCAAGTGCCGAACTAAAACCAGGTCAAATCGACCAAGACTCACTACCACCCTACGAAATTCTCGATGCAATCCTCGAAGCAATTATCTGTCAACATAAATCACCCCACCAACTCCAAAACTACGATCCTCAAACAGTCGAAAAAATCGCCAAACTAGTCAAACGCGCCGAATTCAAACGTCGCCAAGCCCCACCAGGCATCAAAATAACCGATCGAGCATTTGGTACAGGCTGGCGAATGCCGATCGCCTCCACCTTATCATAAACCTCTGTGAACCTCCGTGATTCCTCCGTGAACCTCTGTGTTTATTTCACACCCCAACTAAACACCAAAAAAGTATGAATTTAGAACACCGCCACATCATCGACATGCGCGTAGATGGCACCAGCTACGAAGACGCAACCACCAGAATTATCGCCTGGGCAAAACAACCCGAAAGTAAATATGTTTGCGTCGCCAACGTACATATGGTGATGGAAACTTATGACAGCCCCACATTTGCCAAAATCGTCAACGATGCAGATTTAGTCACCCCAGATGGAATGCCATTAGTCTGGGGATTAGGTGCCCTTGGCGTGGAAAATGCCAGCCGAGTTTGTGGCCCCATATTAACATTAGCAGTATGTGAAGCCGCCGCGAATACGAGTACACCGATCGCCCTATATGGTGGTACCCCAGACAGCCTAGTCGCCTTCAATATATTTTTAAAAACCAAATTCCCCACCATCGACATTGTGTGCCAGATTTCCCCACCCTTTCGGGAACTCACAGCGGCGGAAGATACCGCCTACACCGCGCAAATAGTCGAATCGGGAGCCAAAGTACTATTCGTGGGGATTGGCTGCCCCAGACAGGAAATTTGGATGGCTGAACATCAAGATCGAATTCCGGCGGTGATGCTGGGTGTGGGTGCGGCGTTTAATTTCCATTCTGGGCGGGTGAAACATGCTCCAATGTGGGTACAGAGGATTGGGTTTGAATGGTTATTTAGGTTGATAATGGAGCCGAGAAGATTGTGGAAGCGGTATTTTAAGCATAATCCGAGGTTTGTGTTTTTGTTTTTGAGGCAGTTGGTTAGGAGGGTTTAGTTGGGGTGTTTATTTAACACTGAGGGGCACGGAGGATTCACTGAGGTTCACTGAGGAGGGTATATGTATAAGGTTGGGGTTGTTTGTTTGGCGATCGCAAGTTCGATCGGATATATTAGTCCTGTTGCGACACAAGGTTCGGGGAAGACTTATTATGTGGATGGGATAAGGGGACTCGATCGCAATATCGGTACGACTGAGAAATTGGCGTTTAAAACGATCGATCGCGCTAATAAGCTGGTGGCTGCTGGCGATACGGTTTTAGTAAAAAATGGTACTTATAATGAGAATCTAACTATTGCCGCTTCTGGTACAGCCAAGAATTGGATTACTTTTAAGGCTTTCCCAGGGCACAAGCCTTTTGTGAAGGGAAGTTCTGGAGCTTTTAATGTTATTAGTAGTTATGTCAAGATTATTGGCTTTGAAGTTACTTCGATCGCTGAGAATGGAATTGCGATTAGCGGACAAGTTACTGGCAATCATCACGTCCAAATTCTAAATAATAAAGTCCATGACTGTGGCTGTAATGGAATCGGCGGTATAAGAACTGACTATTTGACGATCGAGAATAATATTGTCTATCGAAATACTTTTACCGCCCCGTGGATGTGTAGCGGCATCTCAATTTATCAAGCTCAGGATAGCGATCGTCAGCCTGGATTCCATAATATAGTTAGAGGGAATATTTCCTATAGTAATGAAAATAGGAAGGTTAATAAGGATGGAAAAGTAACCGATGGGAATGGGATTATTATCGACGATCTCAAACATACCCAGGGCGAGGTAAAATCGCCAAAGTATCTCAGCTCAACATTAGTTGAGAATAATATTGTTTTCGATAATGGTGGTAGAGGCATAAATATATTTGAAAGCGAACGAGTAACGGTAAGAAATAATACCTCATTCAAGAACTCAAAATCGAAAACTCTATATGAAGGTTCTGATGGAGAGATAAGTTCGCTCAATAGCGACAATAATAGCTTTTATAATAATATTGCCTATGGGAGCGATCGATCCAAACGAACATTAGTAGATAGTAAATCTAGTGGGAATAAGTGGGATTATAATTTATCTTACAATGGCAAGATTGCTGCCGATAAAAAAGTACTCGGCAAACGTAATCTAGTCGATGTGGATCCTTTATTTGTTAGTCCATCTATTTCGATCGACAAAGCAAATTTTAGATTGCGCCCAAAAAGTCCGGCGATTAATTCTGGCACATCGATAAGTGCGGCTAGTATCGATATTACTGGCAAGAAAAGATCTAAGCGCGATTTGGGTGCTTATGGTAATTAGTGGTATAGCGATAGAGTGCGATCGATTTTATCCAAACTTATTCGATATAGGTTTAAACTGCTGTTGAAATGCTATTAGATTTTCTGAGATACTCTTGGAAGTGTATATCGCAAAAGTTACTCGATCGAAACAACCTAAAAAACGTGGATCTACTAGCCACTGAGCAAATACATCCGCTACCGTAATGGGGTTATTACCGAATACTCCACAACCCCAAGCTCCAAGTAATAAGGAACGATGTCCATTATCTCGTGCAATAGCTAAAATAAGCCCTGCGCGGTGGCGAAGTGTTAAGTATATTTCTGAAAGACATTCTGGATTTCGACGTAAAGCTTGCCCTGCATTTGGTGCGGGGGCTGTAATCACTGATGCGAGAAAAACATCATCTAACAATTCCCGATTTCGGACTCGAAACCAGGGTACTTTGGGTGAATAGATAATATAATCGCTATACAAAAGTGAATCGCTAGCTCGATTGACATCATAGTAAGTAGGTTGAGTCAGTAGACAAGGATATATACCCGAACAACGAGCCAAATCTTCTTCCTGAGCCTTAGCACCATTGATAAATCCACCACCAGGATTACGTGCTGATGCAAAGCTTAATAATACCAGATCTGTACATCCCTCAAGGCGGACGAGTCGATGAGCGGCTACTTGAGTTGTCTCATTTGTTACCTCAATTTTAGGTTGATGCGTCGATTTAGCAGAGACTTGTTTTTCTAATAGTTCATATGACTGTTGTGGCGTATATAAAACTGTCCTTTTGACAGCCATTTCTTGTGCAGCCAGAAATTCAACTATTTCTCCAGAACTATTGGTATATTTTCCTTGTGCGAGTATACTCAGTGTTTCCTGAGCAGTATTTTTGAGTGACATAGTTTTGTCGAATTGATAAAAATAGTATAAATTCTGATTGTTTCAGCATAGGCGATCGATAATTAAACCATCTGAACAACTATAGCGATCCTAAATGATTTTCAAGATTCTTTTAACCGCAAAGGCGCAGAGGGCGCAAAGAGTAGACTAGAAAGATCTAGATTCTCAAATAGGATTGCTATACTATCTCAAACTGACAGGAGCTATTGGTGTAAAATCTGAGCTAACAGATTGAGATTGCCAGAGAGATCGATCGGCATTAGGTGGCATTAAAATTGTTAGACTATTAGGTACAACCCGAAAAGTCATAGGGGTTTGTGCTAGGTAATCACCGTCTACTTGAATGGGCAGAGATTTACCCCGTTGTCCGCGAATTTCGATCGTACTGCCGCGATAGTATTGTACTTTGGGATCGCGGTTATAGTGACGGGCAAAAATTGAGATGAGGCGGCGGGGTGCGGAGAGCATTCCTTCGCCTTTAATTACACAGATATCCAATAGTCCATCATCGATCGTCGCATGGGCGGTGAATTTTACGACTCCGCCATATAATTGACTATTCCCGATCGTCACCATCAAGATTTTACCGCGTACTCGTTTACCGTCGATCTTTAATTTGGGGCGAGTACCGCGAAAATTCCAAGCAATTTGCACAGCTTGTTTGATATATGCGAGCGCACCGAGTCTTTTTTTCTCTTCGGTATTTACCATCGCCGTTACCGCTGCATCAAAACCAATTCCTGCCATGAGTAAGAAATAGCGATTTCCCGCCATGCCTACGTCGATTTTAGTTAATTTGGATTCTGCTAAACTAGCTGCCGCTTTGAGCATATCCATCGATAAACCCATTTCTCGCGCCCAAATATTCACCGTTCCTAACGGCAATACACCCAAAGCGGTACTCGTGCCTACCAAGCCATTCATGACTTCATTAACCGTGCCGTCACCTCCTGCGGCAACTACGGCGTTATACCCTGCTTCTGCTGCCTGCTGTGCCCGTCTGGTGGCATCTCCAGGCGCGGTAGTCGCGGCAATTTCGACTCGCCAGCCGCGATCGCGCCATAATTTTGCTACTCGATCGAGCATACTGGTTAGATTGGGGGATTGTCCTGCGGCTGGGTTGTAGACGATGAGGACTTGGAATGGGTTGGGGAGCATGAGGACGGGGGGACGGGGGGACTGGGGGACTGGGAGATTGGAGAAGCTTATTTGAGGAATAATTTTTGCAAAAATGGGACTTAGATGTCGCAGAGGTTGGATAATAGAGACGTTTGGATCGATCGACTTGCTCCTTATCTCACTTTATTTGTAACGATCGATCTCCCCGTCTCCCCGTCTCCCCGTCCCCCCATCTCCCCCCCTCCCCTATCCCCCTCTATGTCTAGTTTTCTGTTAGAAGTCGGTACTGAAGATTTACCCGCAGGTTTTGTTGGTGATGCGGTGCGTCAGTGGAATGTGATGATTCCGGCGAGTTTGGCGGCTGTTGCTTTGAGTAATGATGGGGTAAAGATTTATGGTACTCCCCGCCGTTTGGCGATCGTTATTACTAATTTACCCGATCGACAGATCGATCGAACGGAGGAAATAAAGGGACCTCCAGCGGCGGCTGCTTATAAGGATGGAAAGCCGACTCCAGCGGCGATTGGTTTTGCGAAGAAGCAGGGGGTGGAGCTGGATAGTTTTGAGTTGCGCCCGACGGATAAGGGGGAGTTTATCTTTATCCAGAAGACGATCGCTGGCAGAGATACTAGAGATATTTTAACTGAGTTGATTCCCCAATGGATTTTTAAGTTGGAGGGGAAACGGTTGATGCGGTGGGGAAATGGCGAGTTGAAGTTTCCGCGCCCAATTCGCTGGTTGATTTCGCTGTGGGATGAGGCTATTTTACCGATCGAAATCGTCAATTATCATGATGATATCGTCAAGAGCGATCGGATTTCTCACGTTCATCGGGTACTCCATCCCGAACCAGTTTCCGTCGTTTCAGCCGCTGAGTATTTAAAAACCTTGGCGGGTGGATTTGTAAATGTCGATCGAGAACAACGTAAAATCGATATTGGGCAACAGATCGAGGCGGCGGCGGCGAGAATGGGTGGGGTTGCGGAGGTTTATCCTGACTTACTCGTAGAAGTAATCGATCTGGTAGAATATCCGACAGCGATCGTCGGTAAGTTTGATGATGAGTTTCTCAAGTTACCAACTGAGGTAATTACCACGGTAATGGTAACGCATCAGCGATATTTCCCGATCTTTAAAGATGCGTCGAAACAGGAATTATTGCCGCACTTTATCACGATTTCTAATGGCGACCCCGCGAAGTCGGATATTATTGCAGCAGGGAATGGACGAGTAGTTCGAGCTAGACTAGCCGATGGGCAATACTTTTATAATGCTGACTTGGCACAACCCCTCGCTGACTATCTCCCAAAATTAGAGATGGTGACATTTCAAGCAGATTTAGGTTCGGTAAGATTGAAAGTCGATCGAATTGTTACCAATGCTAACCTAATCTCGACCCAACTAAAACTCAATCCCACCGAGTGCGAAAATATCGCCCGCGCCGCGCTCCTCGCCAAAGTAGATTTAGTCACTCAAATGGTAGGCGAATTTCCCGAACTCCAAGGAGTGATGGGAAGTAAATATGCAGCCGCAAATGGAGAAGCTCCCGAAGTAGCCACCGCCATTTTCGAGCATTATCTCCCCCGCAATGCCGAAGATAGTTTTCCCCAAACTCTAACAGGGCAAATTGTCGGTATTGCTGACAGATTAGATACATTAGTCTGTATCTTTGGATTGGGGATGTTGCCCACAGGTTCCTCAGATCCTTTCGCCCTCAGACGTGCGGCAAATGCGATCGTTAATATTGCCTGGAATGCTAATCTAAGTATCGATCTAAATATTTTAATCGTCAATATTGTCACAGAATTTAGCAAAATTCGCACCCAAACAAATCCCGCCGAACTCATCCAACAACTCCAAGACTTCTTTATCCAAAGGTTGCGAAATCTCCTCCAAGAAGACCGTCACATCGACTACGATCTCGTCAATGCCGTCTTAGGTGAAAACGATCCTGAATATACTAGACGCGCCTTGACAGACTTACTCGATACCCGCGATCGAGCCGTATTCCTTCAACAGATTCGCGATAACGGTAGCTTAGAAAATATCTATGTAACTGTCAATCGATCGAGCAAACTAGCCGCTCAAGGAACCCTAGACACCCAACAACTATCCCCCACCCAAATCGTCCAAACCAACCTCTTCCAAAAATCCTCAGAGCAAGCCGTCTATGATGGTTTAATTGCCCTAGAACCCCAGACAAAAGCCGCTCAAGCTTCGCATAACTATCAACAGTTAATCGACGCGCTAGGGCAGCTTACACCCGCGATTACGGGCTTTTTTGATGGCGAAGATAGTGTATTAGTAATGGACTCCAATCCAGAGATTAAAACCAACCGCCTCAATCTATTAGGATTGGTTCGCAATCATGCAAGGGTGTTGGCTGACTTTGGATCGATCGTCAAATAGCAGACAAATCGTAGGTTGGGTTGAGCGACAGCAAAACCCAACAAACACACCAACAGCCTAGAGATGTTGGGTTTCATTCTTCAACCCAACCTACCGTCTACTGTTTCTTCCATCGATTATTTCATGATGTTCAGTCATTTTTTGGAGAAACTGCATCCCTGCAAAGATCTGATTTACTCGCTCTTGAGTTAGCGAGCCGATGTATTCTCCTAGCTGGGATTTATCTACTGTAGATACTTGTGAAACTACTATAATACTTTGCTTTGGTAAATTTGCTTCACCAATTTCCAGAAGTACATTACCAGGTGATTTTGCCCGTTTTGCATTTGTTGTCAATGCACAAACAACGAGAGTATTGATGCGGCTACGGTTTAGAATATTATCCTGAATTATGACATGAGGATGAGTAATATCTCGATCCAATTCACTTGCTATATTTAAGGGAATCCAGTATATAGCACCTTGATTAATTACCATTTGAATCTACCCACCCTTAATATTGCCTAAACTGTAATTAACGGCAGATATTATGCCGCTTATAGATCCTCCTTCTTTCTTCAAGTTTACCAAGAAACTTGTCGATCGGTAGGAGGTTGGGTCGATCGATAGTAAAGCATAATAATATAGCCTACAAGCAATAATTTAAAATGAAACCGATCGATCGCCAAATAGCAGATAAATCGTAGGTTGGGTAGACCGATAGCGAAACCCAACAAACACACTTTCTCGCTCCATTTCGTCTACAATGGTTTAATTGCGCTATCCTAGCTAAACCGCGAAAATTTAATATGAAACCGATCGATCTTGTAGGATATCTAGCAGCAACATTGACAACAGCAGCTTTTTTGCCTCAAGAAAATGTAGGGTGGGCATTGCCCACGAGCAACTTCAGAGAATTCAATCATGAGTTAAGTCGCAATATATCAACTAGGATTCGATCGAGACTTTCTACTAATTGTAAACCCAAGCTACCCAATTTCCTTTTGATTAAGAGAACTCCAATGTGACGATCCGACTAACTCTTACTTTGGAACTCGACTTTAATCCAGATTGTGCGAACTCAGGATGAATTGACTCAATGATTAGTTCATCTCGATCTACTTTATCTAAATTTTGAGAAGAAATAAAACATAGAGTAATATCTTCTCCTTCTGGTTGCACATAAAGAACAACTGCTGGGCGAAGTTTTGTTTGGCTCAGATCTGTAAATGGAAAAGGAACTAAGACCACATCACCCTTGGCTAAAGTCATTCTATTGGCTCTCCATCATCGAGGGTATATAGATCTGGTTCCGACTCCAGAAAATCAAACGCTCCGCCCATCTGTGCTAGATTTGTGATTTCTTGCAAGGAAGGATAACCCAGCTTCTCGGATGTATCTGCTGCACTAATTAAAGAAGAGTCGAAAAATAATCGCTTTGTTAGTAAATTTTGCTCTGCTTGAGGCAAAGATTCAATTAGATCGACGATCGAATTTACCAGTTGAGTGTTTGCTGCTATCATGCTTCCCTTACGTTCCTCCAGCAGTGGTTTATGTGTTTTTCAGCTAATCCTCAACAGGCGAATAATTTCATCCGGTGGTGCAATTAGGTTTGCAGTTACAGATTAAACTGAAATTGAATACCTTTATTTTAATCTAAATACTCGCGATTTTCCGATCGACTCCGATCCTGATAACTCATTTAATTCCATAATCTGTTAAAATTGGTTAGCAACCTGTGCGCGAGTATTGGCTGACTTTGGATCGATCGTCAAATAGCAGACAAATCCTAGGTTGGGTTGCAAAGGTAGCAAAACCCAAGGAAAACAATCATAACTTACAAGTGAGAGTTTAACATGACATCGATCGATCTTGTAGGATATCTAGCAGCAACATTGACAACAGCAGCTTTTTTGCCTCAAGTTTTGAAAGTTTGGCAGTCTAAATCAACTAAAGATCTAGCTTTGCCAACTCTATTGTCATTTATTGCAGGGGTTTCAATGTGGCTTGTTTATGGATTATTAGTTCAGAGTACACCAATAATCATCGCCAATATAGCGACATTGGTGTTGAATTTAGTAATTTTACGTTTTAAACTTAAATATGGATAGATAGATTTAAAGATCTGTAGGGGCTTTGTTTATGCTAACAATTATCGCCGTGCGATTAGCCTGAAAACAAAACCCGCCCAAACCCACCAACAAATATTGATCGCACATTATCGGTTTATCAGTCGATATACAAGATAAATGCGTTGCAATTAATCGATCGGGTAGGGGGACTAATTTGTTTGTAATTAATTTTGTGGGCGATCGATTACCTCTCTGCTTAGGCAGACGCTCCGCGTTGGCGTTGGCGTAAGCCTGCCTTTGGCACAGCCTTGCCTTGGCATTACGGCGCGGCTATGCCAATGGTTGCTGGTGGGTTTGGGCAGGTTTTGTTTAGGGGTTAATTGCACGGCAGAAATTACTAGCATAAACCTGCCCCTACGGATCTGGGTGTGAATCATTTTTCAATTTATCAATCAATGCCTAATTCTTTCAGCCGAGCTAGTATCGCCGCTTCATTATTAATGTCGATATCTTTGCCAAATTGTTCTGATTCGTAATAGGATTTAGGTTTGAATTTTGATTCTTGTTCGTATTTGTCAGAGTTATTGTATCTACGAATTGAATCTGCTAGTACATTCGGTAGATAGATATTCTGGAACAACACTTCGGTTGAATTTTCTAATCTAATTTGGGCGTATTGCTCGAACTTTTCAGCCGCAAATGCAATGCAATTATTTAGAAATAAATTATATCGAAACTCTTTGTCTTCAATATATAGTTCGGGTGCTTTAGTAGGAGTACCAACAAAAAGTCGATCGATTAATTCACATGTCACAATTTTGGTGACAAACGCATCGCCCTCAAAAGGTTGTTCTTTTTTAAAGTACATTCGCTCGACTCTTCTGATATCTCGCCTGTCGTTACGCAGTTGTCCATCTGGGTAGAATGAACAAGTATATAGTTCAGGAATTGTTTGTCCATAACTATTTTTTCGAGTTAGCAAGCAACCTTCTTTATCACTTGCTTTTTTACAAGACTTTAGCTTGGAAATATCAAACTTCATCCCAGCAAGAAATGCGTGTCCGAATGAGTTTTGACCATCTGTCGATTCAACCCCTAATAGAAGAAGTGCCATAGTCCGATCTGAATTCATCATAGAGGGATGATTAAGTAATAAGTAATAAGTAATAAGTAATAAGTAATAAGTAATAAGTAATAAGTTAGTGTTTGGAGCAGGAAGTGCTATTTGATATTTTTGCTCTGCTTCTAGTTTGGAGAACCTGAGATTGCCAGCTTATTTTCCAATTTGACTTCGCACCCAACCACGGAATGCTTTTATCAAAGCGAGATAATCCATTGTTGTCGATTTTTGCAACCAGATAACAATATCTGGAAGTGATAAATTTGCAAAAAATTGACTAGTTTCAGTAGTAATATAATTGCCATCTTGCAATTGTTGAATAAATAAAGATTCCCCATTATAAATCCATACTTCTAATACCCCCAAATCTGCATAAACTTGGAGGCGGTTTTGGGAACTGCTGGTAATATCAATTTCGAGGATGAGATCTGGTGCGGGATCTTCTTCCATATTTAGTCTTGGCTTGCCTAACACCGCCGCAATGTTGCGAATGTAAAAACACTCATCGGGTTCTGCTCCGCTCAGTTTCGGTTGTTTGAAAGTAGTCGAGCCGAGAGGATAAATGCTTACTTCCAATTCTTCGGCAATAGTCTCGACAAAACGAGCCAAGACGCGCTTATTCAGTTCGTGTTCTGGGGATGGAGCCATAATTTCTAGATTACCACGATTGTATGTGAGGCGGAGACGACGATCGCTCAATTCCTCTAGTAGTGTTTCGTAGGTGTTCCAGCTAATCCCCGACAGGCAAATGATTTCATCTGGTGGTGCAAGTAGCGTTGCAGTCATAGATTCAACTGATATTGAATACTTTTATTTTACCCCACATTTCGCAGTTCATCTAAAATTAATCTAATCTAAATATCTCATCGAGAGGGATTGACTACTCTTCGCCTGATATTTTTTTCAATAGTAGTAATATTTTCACTTCAAAACTAGAATTGTGAAAGCGTTTGGCGACTAATAAAGCTAACTTGAGAATGGTAATAGCTGATTCTTTTTGACCTGTATAATAGAGTGCTAAAGCTTC
This sequence comes from Chamaesiphon sp. VAR_4_metabat_408, assembly GCA_031422115.1. Classification (GTDB taxonomy): domain Bacteria; phylum Cyanobacteriota; class Cyanobacteriia; order Cyanobacteriales; family Chamaesiphonaceae; genus Chamaesiphon. Next base: position 37,360 of record JANOPX010000015.1, read on the forward strand.
AGCATAAAAACCTGTTTCATCTCGATTCTCTAGGGTGGAGGATACGCCAACTACTAGTTCTTCTGCGCTACAATCTTGAATCGATCGAGCCTGAGTAAAGTCAATATTTGCCTCGATCCCATTCCCCAGTTCATGATTGATTACACCCCGATGATAATGAGCAGAAATATCATTAGGGCAAATATCGATCGCTCTAGTGAACTTAGCAATTGCCTGATGTTTTAATCCAGATAGAATATTGATGATACCGAGTAAATAGTTTGCCCAAAAACAATTTTTGTCGATATTCAAGATCGACTCACAATCCTCACTTGCCAGGAGGTATTTGTCCTGACGAAAGTAGATCCAACTACGCTGAAGATAAGTCCTCAGATGCTGCCGATCGAGTGATATAATTCGATTGTAATCGGCTAGTGCAAGATTTAGATCGCCTAATTCTGCATAAATAATTCCCCGTCTAAAGTAAGCGTCGATGCGATCGGGATTAAAAGAGATTGCCTGAGTACAATCGGCGATTGCTCTAGGATAATCTCCTTGGAGCCGATAAATCTCGGCTCGATCGTCATATACTTTTCTAACGATAGTTGTTGATTGAATCACCAGATCGTAATCGGTAAGTGCGGCGGAAAAATTGCCCAACTCTTGATAAGTGCCACCGCGAGCATGATGAAATACTGGCTCTCCTGGCTTTAATTCTAGAGCTGTATTAAAATCGGCTAATGCGCGGTGATGTTGGTTCAATTTGCCATAGCAGATGCCTCGATAGCAGTAACCGTGAGGATCTTCGGGGTATAAGTCGATGTGTCGATCGAAGCTAGCTAGGGCAACTCGATAGTTTTTGGTTCTAACTAAAGCAACCGCCATCAATCCCCATGCTGCTCGGTGGTGAGGATCGCGGTTTAAAATATGTTCCGAGTCAGTTAAAACTTGCGGGTAGTTATTTAAAGCTTTGGCAATTAGGGCGCGTTGATAATAAAAATCAATTCGTTCGGGATTGTACTCGATCGCCAGATCGATCGATACCTTAGCGGCTGGGTAATCCTGAAGCTCGTAACTGACATGAGCGCGTTGATTATGTTCGATTGCTAATTCTAGATCTAGATCGATCTTAATTTGAGGGTGTAGTGGAGTGGCTTTAGTAGAGACTAATTTAGCCTGGAGGTATTCTTTAGCTTTCAGCGGTTGGCAATCTTTGACTGCTAATTTACTTGCTTGTTTCCCATCAGGGAGGTCAAAATATGAAGTTGATGAATTAGATGATGCCATAACTGGTGATGTCCGAATGAAGATCTATTTCACCAGCCAATGCTTGTATAACTCTAGATTTGTGAGCGTACTCGATTCAGAATTAGCTATTAGAGCTAATTCTGGATTGAGTAGCCTTTTTAGTTCGAGCGTCGAAGGAAGGAGCGGTTGCAATCCAGTGGGGTTTTCCGACTGGACGATCGCGCCGAGCATTTAACAGGGTGGTGTAATTATCTACTATGTTCGCACTTCAATTAGTTAATCACTAGGGAAGATCGGTAAGTTAGGCATAACTTAGTAGTATATTAACGGATCGAGTTATTGCGATCGAGTCCAAAATTGATAATAATTACAACTAGTGGCATCCAAAACGATGACTAGCCTTACACTTACGGGCTACTCTCCATCCACAAGTTATTAGCATTGCTGCGGAGGTTGTTTACCCCACCCCAGCCCTCCCCTTGCCAAGGCTACGGTGTACACACAAGTTATTTGAGTTGCTGCGTAGTCCTTTTACCCCACCCCAGCCCTCCCCTTGGCAAGGGGAGGGAGCAAGAGCTACCCCGCATCCTCGGGGGGTTCGGGGGTAAATCAACCTAAGCCAAAGTCTAGCCGACTTGTCGGTACGCGGTAGTTGCCAAGGGAGGGAGCAAGAGCTACCCGCTCGGTTAAAGTCAAATTAATGGTGAGTGAGAATGGTGGAGCGAAAAACTAGCCGCAGACGGGGTGCAACTTTAACTGTAGCAGGGTATCAAAAACTACAAGCGGCAAGACGAGAAGCTGAGGAATCGGCAAACTTTGGAGATCGGTATACTAAAGAGGAATTATCCAGACTGACTGGACTTTCGCTCAAGACGATCTCCAAAATTTTTGATGGCGCACCTGCGATCCTCGCCCAAAGATCGATTCCAGTAGACAAACAGACGCTCGATCTCTGTTTTGCAGCTTTTAGTCTGAGCTTAGATCGTGGTGATTATCTCTATCCTGATGGGATGGAACCTGATGAAGTCACTCCAGCCGCTCCAGCCGCACCGAATCTCGATGGTGACATCGATTGGGGTGAAGCACCGGATATTTCGGTTTTTTATGGGCGGATGGAGGAATTGAACCGTCTGACTACATGGGTGGATGTCGATCGCTGTAAACTAGTGGCAATCTTGGGCATGGGTGGCATGGGTAAAACCACATTGGTAACAAAACTCACCGAGCAACTCCAGCCCCATTTTACGACGATCGTCTGGCGATCGCTCAGGAATGCCCCACCCCTAAGTACACTCCTCCCCGAAGTCATTCAAACCCTTTCTCGCCAAGCAGATCCCATCTCCGCCACCCTCGACATCTCTACCCAAATCTCTCATCTATTGGGTTATTTGCGTCAGCAACGGTGTTTATTAGTGTTGGATAATGCCGAAGCCATTATTCCCAGTCAGAATGCTGCCAATAGTGATGGGGAGCAATATCCAGGTTATGCCGAACTATTCGATCGAATTGGGGGGTCATCACATCAGAGTTGTCTATTGGTGACGAGTCGAGAAAAGCCCGAAGCAATCGTCCCCTTAGAGGGGGAGAGATTGCCCGTGCGGACGCTAACTATCTCTGGATTGAGTGCCACTGAGAGTGAGGCTTTATTCGATGCCAAGGGGCTGTCAGCATCCACTGGGGACAGATCCAGATTGCAAAAAATATACAGTGGAAATCCCCTCGCCTTGAATATTGTGGCGACTTCTATTGCCGATCTATTCGACGGGGAAATCGACAGATTTTTGGATACAGAAGTCAGCATATTTAGTGGGATTCGTCAACTATTAGACCAACAATTCGCTCGACTTGCGCCACCAGAAAAAGCGGTAATGTATTGTCTGGCGATCGAGCGAAACTGGTGTTCTCTGGAAGATTTGCACGCGCGAATTATCCCCGCGATCGCCAAATCTCACCTCCTATCTACCTTAGAATCTCTAGGGCGGCGATCGCTAATTGAATGCAGCAGGGGCAAATTTACCCAGCAGGCGGTGGTGATGGAATACATGACAGCACGGACGATCGATCGTATCGTTAGGGAATTAACCAACGGCGAGATCGAAGGAGCGCGGCTCCCAGAATTACCCCTGTGGCTGAGTTATCCACTGATGTCAGCAGAATCACCCAAATATATTCATGGCATCCAAACCCGCCTAGTCTTAGAACCGATCGTCAGTCAGTTACAATTGCAATTTGGGCACAAATCCTCATTAGCCCGACATCTGCACACAATTTTAGCTAAATTGCGGACTCACGATCGCCACAGGATCCACTATGGTGCGGGGAATCTCATCAATCTATTCCGCCATCTCCAAATCGATCTCACAGGCTGCGACTTTGCCAATTTACCCATCTGGCAAGTCAGTTTTCAAGGAGCAATACTGCACAACGTCAATTTTAGTGGAGCAGATCTAACCAACTCAATTTTTACCCACAATTTTGGGGGGATATTTGCCACCGCTTTTAGCCCCAACTCGCAACTGGTAGCATCGGGAGAATATAACGGCAATGTTTACATCGGCAAACTCGCTACCAAAAAACTGCAATTCGTATTTCAGGGACATACCAATTGGATTTGGTCGATCGAATTTAGCCCCGATAGTCAGATCCTCGCCAGTGCTAGTCAAGATGGCACAGCCAGACTGTGGGATGTCGCCACAGGACAAGTCATCCACATTTTACAGGCAAATGAGTATCATCTATTCTCCCTATCTTTTTGTCCGGTAACGATCGATTTGCCAACAGGCAAAGCTTATGTTTTAGCCACAGCGCATGGAGATGGATTGGTAAGACTGTGGAATGTCTCCACAGGCGAACGGATAAGGGAATTTGGACATGCCAAACAGGTGTATTCCGTGCGATTTAGTCCCGATGGGAAATTACTCGCCACGGGTAGTGACGATTGTACGGTGAAAATTTGGGATGCAGAAAATGGGGCATGTCTGCACACTTTCACCAACCATACTAAGCGGGTATGGTCGGTGAGATTTAGTCCCGATGGGAAATTATTGGCGACATGTAGTGGGGATGGCACGATCTGCATTTGGGATGTCGCCACCTGGACTGTTTTACATACTTTCACTGGCTATCGCGATTGGATATTTGCGATCGAATTTAGCCCCGATAGTCAGATGTTGGCGATTGGGAATGTGGGTAATGTGGTGAAAATTTGGCATATTCACACCAAGCAACATGTCGCTACTCTATCTGGACATAGTACGTGGGTTTCGAGCTTAAATTTTCATCCTAGTGGGCGAATATTAATTACAGGGAGTGGCGATCGATCGGCATACTTGTGGGATACCACCACCTGGCAAGAATTATACCGCTGGCAGGGCTATTCCAACTGGATCGAGTCAGTAGTTTTTCACCCCAATGGGACGAAGGTATTAGCTGGTAGTCAAGATGGGATGCTGCGAGAGTGGGATCTTCAGACAAAAAAAATTATTCACACATTTGCCGGACATCAATTGTGTGTCTGGTCAGTCGATTATAGCCCTGATGGTCGATTCTCCACAGGAGAGGCTCCGCCAACGATCGTCAGTGGTAGCGCAGATAGCACAGTCAAATTATGGAATGCTCAGACAGGCGACCTAATTCGGACACTCTCAGCCCAACAAGGAGATGTCTGGAAGGTGCAGTTTAGTCCCAATGGTCGATTTATCGCTGGCATCGGCTTGGACAACACTGGAGTGTATTTATGGTCGGTCACAGGTGAATTGTACGCAACCCTCATCGGCCATGCTAATTTGGTGCGATCTTTGGCATTTAGTCCCGATAGCCAATTTCTGGCGACAGGTAGTTTCGATGCTTGTTGGCGATTGTGGGAGGTGAAGACGGGCAAAATGTTGGGCTGTTATACAGGACATACTAATTGGGTGTGGGATGTCACATTTAGCCCTGATGGTCGAACGATCGCGACTTGTAGTGCCGATCTGACTGTCAGACTGTGGGATGTCGCCACTGGAAAGCTATTACAAACCTTTGAGGGACATACATTAGAAGTCCACACCGTCAAATTTAGTCCGAATGGGCAATATTTAGCGACAGGAAGTAGCGATCTCACCATCAAGATTTGGGACATCGAGCAGGGTAAAATATCTCAAACCCTAGCCGGACATCTCGATCGCGTTCTATCTGTCAACTATAGTCCCGATGGTAAACTACTAGTCAGTGGTAGCGGCGACGAAACCATCAAACTCTGGGATCTAACCACAGGCGAATGTATCGATACCTGGAAACCTTTACCACCATATTCTGGACTAAATATCACCGGAGCCACCGGATTAACCCCCGCCACCATTGTCTCCCTCAAAAGTCTCGGTGCGATCGATAACTGATTTTGGATTTTGGATTTTGGATTTTGGATTAAAATAAACTCCGTGAACCTCCGTGAAACCTCCGTGAACCTCCGTGTTAAATAAACACCCCACCGTCTCCAGAAACCCCTCCTCCTCCCTCCCCTCATGAAAAAAGCCACCGTAATCGGATTAGGTCGATCGGGTATCGCCGCTGCTAAACTACTCATCAAGCACGACTATACAGTCACCCTCAGCGATACAAATAATAGCCCCAACTTAGAAGCCCAAACACAGCAACTAGCGAGCATCGGTATCAACGTCAAACTTGGTGATAAATTCACCCCCACCGCCGAAATAGATCTCATTGTCGTCAGTCCTGGTGTACCCTGGGATATTGCGCCCCTAGTCAAAGCCAGAGAAATGGGCATCGACACGATCGGCGAAATGGAATTAGCATGGCGATATCTTCAAGATATTCCCTGGATTGCAATTACTGGAACCAATGGCAAAACCACCACCACCGCTTTAACCGCCGCGATTTTCCAAGCGGCGGGAATAGAAACAGTCGGCTGTGGAAATATCGGTTTTGCAGCCTGCGAATTAGCACTGTTAGATAAGCCACCCGCTTGGATTATTGCCGAACTCAGTAGTTATCAAATCGAGTCTACTAGTACTCTGGCTCCAACTATTGGGGCATTTACTACCCTGACTCCCGATCATTTGGCGCGTCACAAAACTATTGAAAATTATTATAATATCAAAGCCAAATTACTCCGCAATTCTCGATCGCAGATCCTCAATGGCGATGACCCATACTTATACAATACAGGTAAATCTGACTGGGAAAATGCTACTTGGACGAGCGTACAAGGTCACGAACATCTCCAAGGTAATCCAGAATTGGGCATCTGGATCGAAGATAATTGGGTGATATTTAAAGGTGAGAAAATATTAACCACTGACTCATTGAAAATGCCTGGAGATCATAATCTCCAAAACCTATTAATAGCTGTGGCGATCGCCAAAATAGCCGGACTAGAAAATAGGGCGATAGCTCTTGGTGTATCGAATTTCCCTGGCGTTGCCCATCGGTTAGAATATATCTGCACCTATGAAGGAGTAGATTATATCAACGATAGTAAAGCGACGAATTATGATGCCGCAGATGTGGGTTTAAATGCTGTGAAAGCACCAGCAATTCTCATCGCTGGTGGTGAAGCCAAAGAAGGAGACGATCTAGCTTGGCTGAATACAATTAAACAAAAAGCAGCAGCAGTTCTATTAATTGGTACCGCCGCCGCACAGTTTGCCGACAGGTTAAAATCAGTCGGTTATACTAACTATGAAATCGTCGAAACAATGGCAAATGCTGTCACTCGATCGACCACATTAGCCGCAAAATATCAAGCCAAAGTCGTTCTATTATCTCCCGCCTGTGCCAGTTTCGACAGCTACAACAGTTTCGAGCATCGCGGTGATGATTTTCGCGAGTTGTGCAAAGAAGCTCTACTGCACAATCCATAATCGGTTAGATCGATCTTGTTGACTCGTTCTCTGCTTTGCCTCTCGATTCTCGCAAGCGAGAGGCTTCGCCGAGGAACGACTACATAGACACTGATGGCAGTCTATAATTCTAGATTGGTAATAGTCACAATCCCATTCGGAATTGTATTGACTTCTAACTTATACCCTTCTAATAATCCCATCCCAATTAATACTCCAGAAGTTGCTGCATTTACTTCTACTAATTTCCTCGAACCATCCCAAATTACTGTTCCAGCATAGACACGAAATTGAGAAATAGTACCATCACCTAATGTGGCTTTTTGATAGCCCTGTGGAACAAGCTCCAGTTCCAATACCATTTCAATCGGCAGAATTAGATCGCCATTGAATCCGGTATCGACAACTGCATCAACAGCAATTTTCTGGCTGCTATCGCTAATAATTACCAACTTGAGCACCGCTTCTCTCTGCTGATTTACTCGCCTAAACATCATGATTTAAGCTGGATATACAGAGTTGAATCGGTGAACGCTCTGGGCACCTATTCGCTCAAACCATAATTGTGCATCTGAGATCCGATCGAACATTTTGGCAGCAGCGACGAGAGTTGTATCAGCTAATTCAAATTCACCTGTTTCAATATCGATCGCGACAATCTTACCATCGCAATCTTTACCCAACTTTGGCAGTATTTGCTCTTGGTATATTTGAGTGCCTTTCGAGGCAAACTCTTCTGGGCTATATCTCAGTGTGTTAGTAGTCATATCTTTCATCAATCTGTACTCGGTGGGTTATATATATCGCACTAATCTTCTATAGATTTACTTAACGTCCTGGCATTTGGGGAGTGGTGAGTGACTGGTGTGTATTAACTATAAACCGATCGCGCTCCCCACTCCCACCTCTTCTAGCGAAACGCTGGTTGATAACCGCGCCAGACACCGACTAAAATCCCTTGAAGGTGAACTTCAGAAGCAGGAAACTCGATCGGCTTATAAGAAGGATTAGCAGGCTTGAGGGTAATTACTTCACCATGACGATGATAGCGTTTGAGCGTCGTCCCTTGACCTTCAACTTGCGCGGCGACAATGGTGCCATTTTTGACAAGATCGGAATCTTTTACAGGTTGAACGATCGCCATATCACCTTCGACGATCGAATCATCGATCATACTATCGCCCATTACTCGCAGAGCAAAGTAATCAGACTGGTGAAACATTGCGGATAAATCCAACTTTTCAGTTACATCAGTAAACGGTTCTACCAATCCGCCTGCGGCGATCGTACCACGAATTGGTACCCCACTGGCAGCATATTTCAGAATTTTAATCGTCCGCGCCTTACCTTCAGCCCATTCGATAAAACCCTTCGTGCGTAGATGTTCCAGGCGACTTTGAATCGGTGCAGGAGATTTGAGATCCATCGCGATCATCATCTGACGAATCGATGGTGCGTGCTGATTTTCGCGGATATATTCCACTAACCAGTTGTAAAGTTCCTGTTGAGCTTTAGTTAATTCCATGAGTCGATCGCTTTAGTTGGGGGAATATTGGATAGTAGCTATCAAAATTTTGACAATATATAACTACTATAGATCTGTCGTACTATTAAAATCGATTTTTGTCCAGTATTTTGAGAAAGTTTTTTCAAGAGTGGGGAGTTGGGAGTTCGGAGTTCGGAATAGATAAATAATTGAGATCCCCCAATCCCCAATCCCCAACTCCCCACTCCCAACTCCCCACTCCCCACTCCCCACTCCCCACTCCCAACTCCCCACTCACATGCAATCACTCCAACTCAGAGACAATCAAATTTCGAGCGATCGAACATTACAGTACTTAGCAAGCAGTCAATTATTACCTCAATTGTTGCGGGAAATGGTGGTAGACGAATTAATCGAGCGAGTAGTCAAAGCAGAGCAAATCGATTTGACACCCAGTGCGGCAGAATGGGATCGACTATCCGCACAGATCGCCAAGATATCGCCATTTCAGGGGATGAACTCCGAGCAATTTGATGCAATTACTACTCGTACCCTAAAACTACACAAATTCAAACAGGCGGGGTGGGGACATCGGGTAAACGAATATTATCAATCGATCGAGCATCGACTACATCGAGTTGTATATTCAGTTTTGCACGTCGAAGATGGATTACTCGCCCAAGAATTATTCTTTCGCGTGCAATCTGGCGAACAATCCTTCAAAGAACTCGTGCAACAATATTCCCCAGATCCCACTTTAGTGCAGAGTGGCGGGATAGTTGGGCCGATTTTGACAGGCAAAATTCCCCCCGCACTAGTCCAAACTGTAACAAAACTGCATCCGGGCGAATTATCACCCCTATTTCAACTCGATCGATATTACGGCTTTATCCGCTTAGAAGACTGGATTCCCGCGAAATTAGACGAGAACATGCGCCAATTGCTCCTCGACGAATTATTTGAAAATTGGATTCAAGAGCGAATCGGTACCGAAATCGGTCAAAATGCCGAGATTTCCCTCATCGAAGTAGAACCGCCATCTCCAGCACCAGCACTTATCGACTCAGAACCAGTTAAAACCCTCTCCAGCACCATTGAAATCCCAGAACCCTGGGCTGATACCTTCGCGCCCAATTTTGTCCGTGGAGAGACGATAATCGCCCAAGAGCGAGAAATTTCAATCCCGATAGATCCCCGCGAAGAACAACCAGAGTCACATACGTCAGAGGTAACAGTAGTTATCGAACCAGAGGAGCGAGATTTGGACGTGACAACTGGTTTCTTTTTTCCCAATCTCCAGTCAGATGCTACTTCGCCAACAGCAACTCCCAGTCTCAGCCAAAAGACAATTGACAATTCTCACTCTATTTCCACCGTCAGTCCTTCCCAATTGACTGAAGATCCTCTCATAGAATCTCAAAATCGATCGCGTCAAATTGCGATCGGGATTTTACTTTCGATCGCGCTTGGCTGCATCGGCGCAAATTATTTCATATCCGATCGAGTTCAAGAATCGGGAGTCAGAGTAGGCAGTCCAGCCGAGCCAAAACCTTGATTTGAATCTTAAATACTCTAATCTAGAGCGAAAAATTAGCCCACAATTTGGGATGGAAAGATCGATCGTTCCAGTAAAACGTTTTAGCAAAGTCTGCATTAATAGAATTCTTTTTTCATATAATATCGATCGTGACTGGGTGGGCAATTTTCTAGAATGCCGAAAACCACGTACCCAAGATGCTCATAGAACTCTTTCGCCTGCCAGTCAAAAGTATCCAGATGGGACATATACCCACCTAAGCTTTTAGCTTTGCTTTCCGATCGATCTAGGAGGAGCTTTCCATAACCTTTGCCGCGATGTGAATAGTCAACATGCAAAATATCGACGTACATAATATTCCAGCAATAAAGCATTGCATTGATGCCACCAATAACCTGTTCTGTGTTGTCTTTCAAAACATAGGATAGATCGATATAGTCTTCACTTTGTTGAAATGGAACATTTTTCCTGTTGAATTCAACCAGCTTGCTATCCACTAGTTCGCGTTCGTCGATCGTGCTTTCGCAGATGTTCATTCAGATTCTTTAGATAGATTTTGCGGGTGGATTTCGCTCCCTCCCCTTTACAAGGGGAGGGCTGGGGTGGGGTAAAACCAATACCGATTGCACAGGAATATACGTTATCACAGGGTAGCTAATTTTACACGTTGAAAGGGCTGGCAGTGCCCACCCTACCTAGTATTTTATATTTAATTATGCTCGGCTACTTATTTACTCAACCAAGTTTCTAGATCGGTCAAATTAACAAAATCTAATAACGCCTCACACAACTCCTCCAATTGCTCCAGCGATAAAGCCTTAACTTGTAACTGCAACTCTGGTGACAGAACCCCCACTCGTTTGTTTAATTGCCGGAAGATTAAAGTCAGTGCTTCTTTTTTTCCGCCAACCCGTTCGGCTGCTTCAATCTTTTCCAAATATAAAGGTGATAATTGCATAATTAAATCCCGCTCCTCCGGTTGGATATTTGCTTTAGCTTCTAACGTAACTCTCAGATTTCCCAATAGATCCAAGACATTCGCTCGGTAGGGATGATTCATCGGTAGTGCGGCAACTTCCTCAATCGCCCGTTCTTGCACCTTTCCCTTACCCAATAGTCTAAACCATAACGTCTCTGGTGTCTGTGGTAATTGATGAATGACTACAATCCCCGTCTTGAGACTTGAAGGCATCACATATACGCCTTCTCCCCACTCCTCCAATATTATTTTGGCACCCATACCGTCGAGAATTCGATCGGATAGAGTTGGAGTCAAAATCCATAGCTTGGGTAAATTATCTTCCTCTGGTTCTGATTCTTTTTGTTTCTTCGCTTCCTTAACTATCGTCAGATGCAAATCGAATAATTTAGACATGCAGGAGCGAATTTGGATTGCCTTAGCCGAATTGCGAAAAGGTTCGATGACGATCGAACTTTTAGCAAACTTAGACAGTAATCCTAATCGCTCGGCATTGATATTATGAGCATCTGGCTGAAAATAAACATCTACATAACGTACCTCGCTTGTTATCTTCTGAGAAGGTACAACCTTACCAAAAGGAGATAAAATCGAATCTAAAAAGTTTTTGGCAAAATCATCATGAGGAAATTGACTCATCGAAGTAATTTCAATTATTTGGTTGAGTCAATTTTAACATTTACCATTCAGTGCTACCAACAAATATGATTTCACCACTGCTAAGACTAAAATTTTGACAAGCATCAGCGATCGCACTAGCAAAATCTACCACCGTCGGCAATGTTCCAACTTGTTCGCGGCGTTCGTTAATAAATCCTGGTTGTGCTCTTTCCATCAACTTAGGCGTAATTGTGCCTTCAATTAAATCGCCACTAACTACCACCAAACTAATACCTCTTTCCAACAATGCAGGAATACGATTTCGCAATGCTTGCTCCCCTGCAAATTTACTAGCAGCCACCAATTCATACATCTCATAAACTGGCTTGCGATCGTAAAAATGTGCCAAATGACTAGTCACAAATACAATTCTGCCACCATTTTTCATCAACGGCAATGCTCGATCGACTAATCGCGCTTGAGCCGTAAGATTGAGATCCATCGCATAATTTGTCGATTTATCTTTTTCCAGTCCACCGCTAGCATTGAGTACTAGCAAGTCTAATTTCTTACATTCAGTCGCGATCGATTCAAACATACCGTTAACATCGCTTTCACTAGTAATATCGGCTTGAGCGAGAATAGCTCTACCACCAATAGCCATAATATTTGCGGCAACTTCCTCCGCGCGACTACCTTTGCTGCGATAATTGATGACGATATCGGCTCCCCGCTCTGCCAAAAGTTGGGCGACAGCAGCACCAATTCCTCTGGATGCACCAGTAATTAGAGCGATCTTTCCAGTTAAATCTTTTATTGTCATGAGCTGCACTAATCTCGTTGTCTTCGACTCCCCAACCATACCACCCCACACCCTCAAGCCTCTACTGGGTTCGGGAAACCGCACATAGATCTACCCAAATCCGTTTAGCACTCATAGACATAGAGTGCTAAATTTTGGATATAGATAGATTAGAAAAAATATTATGTCAAAAATCATAGCCTTCAACGAGGAGTCCCGTCGCGCTCTCGAACGGGGCGTAGATGCCTTGGCTAACGCAGTTAAGATTACATTAGGTCCCAAAGGGCGTAACGTACTGTTAGAGAAGCAATATGGCGCACCGCAGATCGTCAATGATGGCGTAACAGTAGCCAAAGATATCGAATTGTCAGATCCCCTCGAAAATGCTGGCGCGAGATTGATTCAAGAAGTCGCCGCCAAAACTAATGACTTGGCTGGAGATGGTACCACCACAGCTACCGTACTCGCTCAAGCCATGATTCACGAAGGCTTGAAGAACGTTTCAGCGGGTAGCAACCCAGTTGGGATCAAGCGCGGGATGGATAAAACTGTTGCCCTACTAGTAGAAGAAATCGCTAAACTAGCTAAACCTGTTGAAGGCAAAGGCATCGCTCAAGTAGCCAGCGTTTCGGCAGGTAACGATGCAGAAGTCGGCGAAATGATTTCGGCGGCGATGGATAAAGTGACTAAAGATGGCGTAATTACCGTCGAAGAATCCAAGTCTCTCACTACTGAGTTGGAAGTTGTGGAAGGGATGCAGATCGATCGCGGTTATCTCTCTCCTTATCTTGTCACGGATCAAGAGCGGATGGTCGTCGAATTTGACGATGCTTTGATTCTGCTCGTTGATAAGAAAGTTAATTCGATTCAAGACTTAGTACCTATCTTGGAAAAAGTTGCTCGTGCTGGTAAACCTCTATTGATTATCGCTGAAGATATCGAAGGTGAAGCTTTAGCTACGTTGGTAGTGAATAAAGCCCGTGGCGTACTCAGTGTAGCAGCGATTAAGGCTCCTAGTTTTGGCGATCGCCGCAAAGCTATGCTCCAGGATATCGCGATCCTCACTGGCGGACAATTGATTTCTGAAGAAATTGGTTTGAGTCTTGATACAGCTACCCTCGAAATGTTAGGTAGTGCAGCTAAAATCACCATCGACAAAGAAACCACCATCATCGTTTCTAGCAATCAAAGTAGCGCGGATGTCAAAACACGCGTCGCTCAACTCAAACAACAATTAGCCGAAACCGAATCAGCTTACGATACCGAGAAGCTCCAAGAGCGTATCGCCAAATTAGCTGGTGGGATTGCGGTAATTAAAGTTGGTGCTGCTACCGAAACCGAACTCAAAGATCGCAAACTCCGCATCGAAGATGCACTCAATGCTACCAAAGCCGCAGTTGAAGAAGGCATCGTCGCAGGTGGTGGTACTACCTTGATTCACCTCGCTGGTAAAGTAGCTGCAATCAAAGATACCTTCACCAATCTTGAAGAAAAAATCGGCGCAACTATCATCGCCAAAGCACTAGAAGCACCATTGCGCCAAATCGCAAATAATGCTGGTGTCGAAGGTTCGGTAGTTGTGGAAAAAGTTCGCGTTGCTGGTGGTAATATCGGCTACAATGCTGCTACTGATGTCTATGAAGATTTACTCGTCGCTGGGATCGTAGATCCAGCGAAAGTAGTTCGTTCTTCACTACAAAATGCCGTTTCGATCGCTGGTTTAGTCATCACTACTGAAGCTTTAGTCGTCGAAAAACCCGAACCCAAATCCGCTGCACCTGACATGGGTGGCATGGGTGGTATGGGCGGTATGGGCGGTATGGGCGGCATGATGTAGATCGCATCTGCACCCCCAATAACATGAATACCCCCGACTTCTCTGGAGAAGTCGGGGGTATTGCGTCTCAATAATTTAAGCTAATAACTTTACTTATTACTTATTACTTATTACTTATTACTTATTACTTATTACTTAATCAACGAAGCATCTGCTGGTAGACAAACATTAGTACCACCCAAGCCACAATAACCGCCAGGATTTTTGGCTAGATACTGCTGATGATAAACCTCTGCGTAATAGAGCTGCGGTGCAGCGATAATTTCTGTCGTAATTTCCTTATAACCAGCCACTTGTAGAGCAGCTTGATAAGCTATTTTAGAAGCCGCAGCCAATTCCATTTGGCTGTCAGAATAGCAGTATATACCCGATCGATATTGAGTGCCTCGATCGTTACCTTGCTGCATCCCCTGAGTGGGGTTGTGACTTTCCCAGAAAATCTTGAGCAATTGCGAGTAACTAATTACGGCGGGATCGAATACCACCAGTACTACCTCATTATGCCCCGTTAAACCCGTGCAAACCTCTTGATAGGTAGGATTTGGCGTAACTCCAGCGGCATAGCCCACAGCGGTGATATACACCCCCTCAGCTTGCCAAAATTTCCGCTCTGCACCCCAAAAACATCCCAAGCCAAACATGGCTTTTTCCATCTGAGCTGGATATGATGCGAAGGCATTACCATTGACAAAATGTTTTGCAGGTAGGGGTATCGCTTCGGCTCTGCCAGGAAACGCATCCTCTTTAGAAGGAAGTGTAAGTTTTTTACTGCCAAAGATATTGAACACCATAATTCTGTTAGGTTAATAGTTTAGTGTATGAGATCTGAGTGGGGGTGGATTTTGAAGTTTTGATTTTAATCCAAAATCCAAAACACTTTAGGACAGTTCAGATCGGTCTTATCCACTAACTGTAACAGAATAGTTTGGTCTAGATGATGGCGGGAATATCACCATCCAAGTAGGGATATCGCCTTGGGTAAAATCAGCCATACAGCTACCAAGAGGGAAGCTAGAGCTGAAATGAGTACCGCACCAGCAGCGCAGTCTTTGGCAATCTTGGCGAGTTCGTGGTAAGTTTGCTCGACAGTGAGATCGACGACGGATTCGATCGCAGTATTGAGCAATTCTAACGTGAGAACTAAACCGCTAGTAATACAAATCACTGCCATTTCTACACCAGTGAGCTGTAGCAAAGCACCCAAGCTAATGGCGATGGTGCCCATGACGCAGTGAATCCGAAAATTGCGCTGGGTGCTAAAAGCATAGGTGACACCAGCCGAAGCGTATCTGAAACTCGCGAAGATATTCGGTGCAACGCGCCAAGCTTGGATGCGCTGACTATTTCTTTCTGCTTGTCTGTGGAGAGGGGAGGATATTTTACCAGTCATATCTGGTTCGAGGCTCATAGTGTTTGGCGATTCGTCCAGTTTAGTCTGCATAGACGGCATACTCCCATCGAAAAAACAATGATTTATATGTAAAATGTCTCACACTAATGGCTGAAAGATAATTATACCTGTAGACCACTACGAATAAGAAAAGTTTCCTGTTGATGTAACATTTCCAACAGACTTGGTTCGTCAGGATGATCCCAGCCCAAGAGGTGAAGCAATCCATGACTAGCCAACCAAGCTAACTCCTTAGTTAGAGAATACCCATGTTCGGGTGCTTGCTTACTGGCACTGTCAACAGAAATAATAATATCACCTAAGTAAAGGGGTGAGTCGTGACTCGGATCTTGCTCGTACTTAGGAAAATCGACCTCCATCGCCGCAAAAGACAGTACATCAGTCGGTTGGTCTTTTTGACGAAATTGAGCGTTGAGAGCCTGAATTTCCGCATCTGTGGTGAGCCGCAGACTCAGCTCATAGCTGTCTGCGGGGGGTAATTCTAAGTTTGGGGTGAGCAACCAGTCTTGAAACCAACCCATCCAAGTTGCTTCATCGATAATGCTTGGCTCGTATAAGTCTTGGATGATTAGTTCTACATTCATCGTGTCAGATAGGCGAGTGTGACAAACAGTGCTAGTAAGCCAGCCGCGCTGAGGAAGAAGTGTTGGAGGGATTTACTGCCTTTTTTGACCATGTTTTTCATGGCGTATTTGACGTATTTTGTTTTGAGTTCTTCTGGTGTGGGGGGGACTTCTACTACTTCTGTGGGTTCGAGGATGGGGGTATCGATCGGCATATCGCTCATGACTTTAATCTATGGCAAGGTTGAGTTACTTTATCTTAACATTCCTGTCGAACGGCTCGCCGTCTGCGCCAAGCCGCTCGAGGTTTGGGCGTGATGCGCCTGCGCCATAAATTTAGTTTTCTGCATGGTCATTTTTATAAGATTAGAACATTGGGTTCTAAGTATTTCCCAGTCGGGTAAAATTGCACTATCCTCTTCATGCTTTCGCATTTTGAGCAGCGGTTAGGACTGTATCCATAAATACTCTCGCCTTGTCCATATTAACGCTACCAGAAATAGCCATGACCTGGACATTGCTACCACTGCGGACAATGATATATTTGTGGTTATGTATGGGGGAGGACAAATACTAAAGTTGAAATTCCAATCAAAAATAAGAAAGAGAGGCAGACTTATTATGGAGCACTCAACTATAAAACAAAAGAATTTACATGCCAAGCTTATCCAGCCGGAAATGGCGAGTCAACAGTTGAATTTGTAAAATATTTACAGATTAAGTATCTCAAATATAAAATTATCTTGATTTGGGGTGGAGCCAGCTATCATAAATTTGGTATTTTTAAGAATTTTCTAGAACTAGTTAATCAGGGAAAAACTCAAGACAACTGGTTAATTACTTGTATCTTGTTTGCTCCAAATGCACCTCAGCAAAATCCAGTTGAAGATGTTTGGTTACAAGCGAAAAATTTCTTGAGAAAATACTGGCATTTATGTAGGTCTTTTCGGGCTATAAAAGAGTTATTTCAGCTATTTACCGACCAGCAAAAATTTGATTTTCCCAAGATCGATCGATATCAACCTTCCTAGATTCTCATTTAGGATCGCTATAGTGGGGTTGGGCGGGTTTTGTTTATAGGATTGCACGGCAAGCATTGTTAGCATAAACCAGCCCCTACGGCTCCTGGTGTGGTGGGTTTATGCTAACAATGTGTGCTGAATAATAACAACGCCCAAACAAAACCCACCCACCCCACCAATAACCTTTGTGTTGAGAGGATTTGTGATGGGATGAATGTGGGCGGGCGAGATATTATAGGTTGGGTGGGTTTTGTTTATAGGTTAATTGCACAGCAAGCATTGTTAGCATAAACCAGCCCCTACGAATGGTGTAAATGCGATCGATATTTGAGTAGATTGTAGACAGATATCGATCGTCAAATCTAGTAAAATCACCACACCAGGAACCGTAGGGGTGGGTTTATGCTAGCAATATTTGCTAAATAATAACAACGCCCAAACAAAACCCACCCACCCCACCGATAACGTTCATGTTGAAAGAATTTGTGATGCGATCGATATTGGAGCAGATTATAGACAGATATCGATCGTCAAATCTAGTAAAATCACCACACCAGGAACCGTAGGGGTGGGTTTATGCTAACAATGTTGGCTAAATAATAACAACGCCCAAACAAAACCCACCCACCCCACCAATAACGTTCATGTTGAAAGAATTTGTGATGGGATGAATGTGGGCTAGCGACATATTCTAGTGGGGTTGGGCGGGTTTTGTTTATAGGTTAATTGCACGGCAAGATTGATTAGCATAAACCAGCCCCTACGAATGGTGTAAATGCGATCGATATTTGAGTAGATTGTAGACAGATATCGATCGTCAAATCT
>JANOPX010000016.1:0-33968 GCA_031422115.1 Chamaesiphon sp. VAR_4_metabat_408
TGGGGGGGTGCCCCGTGGGTTTCGCTACACAACACTGGGGGCACCCAGCGCCTATGGCTCTGCCGGGACTGAAGAGCAAATCATACCTGAATTCAGCAACGCTTTTAGAAGCGCAACCCAGCACCCACAGTGACAGTAGTAACTTGACCCCGATCGGTATTTAAAGGTACCACGACTTGCCCTTTTAACTGAAGGCTTTCATTGAGCGCAAGATCGGCTCCACCCACAAGGCTAGGAGTAGTTATATTTCTACCGCCAACAGTATTGACAGCTACAGAAGCACCAACAAAAGGGGTCAGTGGATTATCAGAAAATACCAGTTTACCACGTCGATTGGGAGTAGCATTGATGAGTTTGATATCATAAGTAATTGCAGTCCCATAGTCAGTACCGCCACTAGGAAAATAGATAAATGGGCGGAGGGATACATTATCATTGATGCTAAATTTAGAATCGACACCAAATACACTTTGACCGTTACCAAAGGCAACTGAGGGGCCGATCGTATTTTGGGCAGTACCGAGATTACTATCTGCACGAGCTGGCGCACCGATCGATCCAGCCGCGATGGAGGTACAGATAGCGATGAAGGCAATAATATTCTTTTTCATTTTGAGTTGTCTGGTTTTAATTAGATTCAGGTGAGTATTTCGATCGATAGTGCTATCTTATGCTGTTAGTCTTAGTTTGCACATCAAGCTAAAGTCACGATCGATCTCATGCTACAGGCATAGAACAAGTAAATTTGACTAGGAAAAAAGTCACGATCGGTATATGACTTAATTTTAAAATAAATGTAGGGTGGGCATTGCCCACAGACCATTTTCAATTTACTAATATGAATATTCGGAGTGGTTAAGGAATAACGTAACAAAGGATAATTATTGTAGAGATCGTTGGCGTAGCCGCGCCGTAATGCCAAGGCAAGGCTGTGCCAAAGGCAGGCTTACGCCAACGCCAACGCGGAGCGTCTGCCTAAGCAGAGAGGTAATCGGGTTCAATCAAGCAGTTTAAGTTTTTATTGCTTTGGTTGTAACCCACATTCCGCACTTCAAAATTACCAGCGGTTAAACCCGCCGCTAATGTTGCAAAACCCGCCTACGCGGGTTGGAAATCTCAGTACAGCTTCGGCGGACTTCGTATCACTAGCAGTTTTAACCGCTGAATTATCCGAAGTGCGGAATGTGGGTTGTAAACGGTCTGTGGGCAGTGCCCACCCTACGTTACTGACTTAATTTTAAAAGCTAAAAATATTATCCAAGCCTCGACCTTTGTTTCAACCCATGAATATATTCACAAAAAATACCGATCGAATTGAGTATATCGATCGGGTTAAAGTTAGAAAATATCGATTGTATTTTCAGTCAAGTTAATTGGTAGATTCACCATCCACTCGCTCTAGTTGCCAGAGAATTTGATTGCCCTCGCGACGAACCCTAGAAACGATCCAATTGCGCCATGCCCATCTGTCGCCTCGACTAGTCACAGCACTAGCATTCACATCCATCAGATCCGCGAGTTCGGAGCTGGCAATTAGATAACCACTTTTGGCGATTTCGTCAGTGATGCGGAAAGTATCGATGAGGTGGTGGAGATGGGCGATGCGGACTTCGCGGGGGATATGTTCGCTACTTTCGGGAATGGAATGTTCTTCTAACATGGGTTCGCGAGCATCAGGGGGAGAAAGAATAGGTGTTGACATCTCCAGGGGAGAGGCGACAACGACGGGCGGTGTAGATGCAGCGGTTGGGAGCTTTGCTGTATCCATTGTAGAGCGTTGCCGTAGTTGTGGCGGACGACCTGTCGAATAGCCACGGGCGATGGTATCACAGCGTTCGTTACCGACATTCCCCGCATGACCCCGTACATGTTGCCAGGAGATGGGTACAGCCTTGGTTTGAGACTTCACCCTATCGGCGAGTTTGTCCAGTATTTCCCACAGATCTTGATTGAGTACGGCTTTACCAGCGGCAGTTTTCCAGCCCTTTTTCTTCCAACCTTTCACCCATTGAGTAATTCCTTTGATGAGATATTCACTATCGGTATAGAGAATACATGGCTCGGCTTGCTGAGTATCGATAAAATATTCCAGCGCAGAGATAGCTGCTTGCATCTCCATCCGATTATTTGTCGTCGCGCCATCTCGCCCGCCCAGTTCGTGACAAGAACCATCATCAAAGTAGGCAACTAAACCCCAGCCACCTGGCCCCGGATTGCCCGAACAAGCCCCGTCTGTGTACAAATTTGCAATTTTGCTCATCAGCTTTGATTTAGACCCCTCCATTGGGCGATCGTGGCGGGAAGGAATCGTCTTCACCAGGGTTGTATTCTAGTCTCCGTGATGGTGGAGGTGGTGGTGCGGGGTATTGTCGATCTGTTGGTGCTGGAGTCGTGGAGGGAGCTGCTGAATTTAGATCCGTTGGTGCTGGTGGGGGTGTTGGAGTCGGTGAGGGAGATCCTGAACTGAGATCGCCGGAGGGCTGCCCGTCATCAACTTGTTGTGTCTGCATTTGAGCCATGACTGCATTGACAATGACTTGGGGATCTGTGGTTTCTACCCCAAATTGAGCGGCTAGTTCGGCGACTAGAGAGGGATCTTTTGCCAACATTTCCGCAAATTCTTCGAGGGTAATTTCTCTAGTTTCCATTGCTGGATCTACTGCTGCTGGCTCAATTGGATTAGATCTTGAGGATTCGGGCATCGGTGGAGCATCGATGAGCAGTTCTGACGGTGCTTCCCCATAGGCTCTAGTTTGGCTATTATCAGTCGAACCAATGTAGCCTGTCTCGATTGGTTCTTCATCGAACATATCTTCATTGTCGTAATATTCACCCATGGGCGAGTCAAACTCGATGATGGGCAATAGATCCATTGGTAGTTCTTCTTGGTGGAAGTTGAGGAGCCTAGATCCATACTCTGCTGCTTTATCGCCAATATCACCGCAATCGAGCTGACCCAATTGCACCATCCGCCCTGCTAGTTCATAATTGGGTGCGGGGGAATCGAGCAAATTGCTCCCAAATCTATCGAGCCATTCCAGCCAGTCTGATTTGCGGACTCGGTGCCTAATTTTATTGAAAAAGCCGATCGCCCGTGGTTGTTGCCAGCCATGTGCTACGCCTTCGAGTAACTGCATAAATAAATACTCGCGATCGACATCATCCAGTGGTGGTAGGGCTTCGATCGCCGCTAAATTTCGCTTATTGCCGATGTCCAACCCAAATGACTTCCGAAACCACTTTACTAAAGATCGCCAAATTTTCTCGAACATTTCCTACTTCCTCAATCGCGATTTGGTACATTAGATCTAGACTATTCTAGAGCGTGAAGACAAGTCAATCGCCACTAAAGATCTCGATCTCCTTCTTCATTTATCCCACAGATGGCATATATACCTCTACATCATAAATATAGACCGCAAACTTTCGCCGATCTGGTCGGGCAAGAGGCGATCGCAACGACTCTGACTAATGCGCTCCGGCTCCAGAAGATTGCCCCCGCATACCTATTCACAGGGCCGCGTGGGACGGGTAAAACTTCTAGTGCGCGAATTTTAGCCAAGTCTCTTAATTGTATGCTGAGTCCGGTACCTACAGCGCAACCTTGTGGTAGTTGTGATGTATGTCGATCGATCGCCCTCGGTGCAGCTCTAGATATTATCGAAATCGATGCAGCGAGTAATACTGGTGTCGATAATATCCGCGAAATCATCGAACGCGCCCAATACGCCCCCGTTCAATGTCGGTATAAGGTTTATATTATTGATGAGTGTCACATGCTCACGACGACAGCATTCAATTCGCTGTTAAAGACGCTGGAGGAGCCGCCGCCCCATGTAGTATTTGTTCTGGCAACTACGGATCCGCAACGAGTTTTACCGACGATTATTTCGCGGTGTCAGCGGTTTGATTATCGGCGGATTCCGGTGGAGGCGATGGTGGGGCATCTGACATATATCGCCAAAACCGAACAGATTGATATTCCCACAGCATCGATTAGAACTATCTCTCAAATCGCTCAAGGTGGCTTGCGGGATGCGGAGAGTTTGCTGGATAGGTTGAGTTTGTTTGAGGGTGAAATTACCCCCGATCGAGTCTGGGATGCGATCGGTTCGGTACCAGAACAGGATTTACTAGAAATATTACAGTCGATCGCATCCAACGATCCAGAAAGTTTACTCACTCGCACCACCCAAATTCTCGAACGTGGGAAAGAACCCATTACCGTGCTGCAAAATCTCGCGGGTTGTTATCGAGACTTGCTCATCGCCAAAACTGCCCCAAAAAGAGCGGATTTAGTCGCGCTCACCACCGAAACCTGGACAGAGCTATGCAAAATCGCCCAAACTTGGGAAATTAGTTGGATCCTCGCCGGACAACAACATCTCAAAGATAGCGAAGTCCAACTAAAACATAGCACCCAACCGCGACTATGGTTGGAAATTACTCTCTTCGGCTTGCTATCAGTTCGCCAATCACCTACAGTTGTTCAGCTCCCACCATCTCCTAGTGAGAAGGGCGGGTTTGAACGAATCTCTGGTAGCGAAAAGTGCGGTCTTGGGGTTTCCCCAAGTAGAGCACCTTTTCAAGACAGAAGCGTCATCGATCTCATAAACCCGCCCCTACAGACCCGTCCCCCCGTCCCCCAGTCCCCCAGTCCCCCAGTCCCCCAGTCCCCCCCTCTCCCCCTCCCCCCAGAAAATCCTTCAGAACCGACGGCGATCGCCATTGACACCACAAACCTCATTACCCTCTGGGGAAAGGTCTTGGAGAAGCTGCTATCCTCAACTAAGAGCTTGTATGGTGGCTACGGACAACTGACATCTCTAACAGAACAACAAGCAGTAATCGCCTTCAAACCGACGATGAAAAACATCGCCGAGCCTAAAATTCCTGAATTGGCGAAAGTTTTTAGTGACATATTGGGTAGACCTATAGTAGTTAGGTTGGAAATAGCTGGTCAAATTTTGCCGCCAACAATGGCACCATCACCGCCTGTAGCCAGCCCTACCCCTCTACCTCCACTTCCAGAGCCAATCGCCCCTATTGAAGCGAAACCTGACAAGCCTGCTGTAATAAGTGAATCGTTGGCGAAGCCAGTGCGAAGCACTCTCGCCCCGGTAAAACCACCGATCGAGTTACCATTAGAATCGACCCCAATTGTCACCGAGCCAGAACCGTTATCATCTGCGCCAGACTTTTTGGCAGAGCCGGAGAGCATCGAACTCATTCCGCCAGCGGATTTTGCCGAGCCACCCGACTCATTAGATTTCGACAGAGCGACATCGATGCCATTAAACGGGGCTGAGGAGTTAGAGCCGGAAATCGATCCTTTAGTTCGATCGGCGACGGATAATATAGTTAAGACGTTTGATGGCGAAATAGTCGATCGCACCGACGCACTATTCGATAAGATTGTCGGTGGTTAGTAGATATCTCAGTCTGAAGCACCCGATTACCTGCTTCGTTGGCGTAGCCTCTCTGACAGAGAAGCGCGGCTTATGCACAGGCACAGAGAGGCTACGCCAACGACGAGGGAGATAGTCATCCTCATCTCTCTGCTTTAGAATAAAGTTA
Source organism: Chamaesiphon sp. VAR_4_metabat_408 (assembly GCA_031422115.1). GTDB lineage: Bacteria > Cyanobacteriota > Cyanobacteriia > Cyanobacteriales > Chamaesiphonaceae > Chamaesiphon. Next base: position 5,578 of record JANOPX010000016.1, read on the forward strand.
TGCCCCATTGCGATTTTATTATCATTGGGTCAAAAGCTTACCCGATGGGGATTTAGGTTGATTTAGAAAATGTGCTATGAAGCCAATAGAGCATCGTTTATCTCTTGATTCAACCTCACCTAATTTTTAACCATTTATTTCATCTTGCCGAATATGAGTAGTACAGAAACCATTCAGAAGCCATCAACCGCCCGCAAGCACGCGCCCAACTATCGCGTGCTGCTCCACAACGATGACGTTAATGGCATGGAATATGTCGTCCAAATCTTGATGACAAATATTCCCCACATGTCCGAACCTGGGGCAATCAATGTGATGATGGAAGCCCATCAGTATGGCATGGCTCTCGTCATCACCTGCGCCCAAGAACATGCCGAACATTACTGTGAAATCTTGCAAAGTAATGGTCTGAGTAGTACGATCGAGCCGGAAGACTAATCGATTTTGGATTTTGCGGCTCGCGCTCGTCGGGTTCCCCGACGTAAAAAGCGAGATAAGACAGGATTTTGGATTTTGGATTAAAATTCAACGATCGACTACTTATTACTATCCACTATCTACGATCTAATGTTAAATCTCGATTCTCTTGTAGAGAGGTTGCACCAACGAGTTAAAAATTATCCAGCACCAGGTAGAATGCTAGTCTTTCTCCTGGTGTTAATTTTGTTATGGCTTCCAGGCGCAGCTTTAATCTACGGCTACTTCATGAGCACAAATCAAAATCTCGAAGATCCGGGGGTCAAGAATTTACTATCCATTTTTATCATGGGATTACTGGGAATTGAATTCATCGCATTTCTACCTTGGTGGGGTAGACGAGTATATCAATGTTCCAGCCTTTTCTCTCGTTATGGATTAGTAATTACCAATCAGAATGGATTGTTTTTATTCAAAGGATTGGTGATGGGGCTAGCCTCCAATTTCGCGCTCTTTATTATTCAAGGTTTGCTTGGGTGGCTGACTTGGCAACCGCCTAGTCTATCTATACTCCAACTAATTTTAGAAGGTTCGGCAACAGCATTGGGTGTTGGTTTAGCTGAAGAGTTGTTTTTTCGCGGCTGGATGTTGGATGAGTTGGAGCAAGATTACTCTGGGAGAGTTGCTCTCATAGCTGATGCTGGTTTGTTTGCATTGTTGCATTTTCTCAAACCAATTCCGGCGATGATTGAGTCGTTACCCCAATTTCCAGGACTGTGTTTATTTGCCACAATGTTGATAATCGCCAAACGTCAACATGGTAATCTACTGGGTATTTCGATCGGTCTTCATGCTGGGATGGTTTGGGGCTATTATATTATTAATGTCGGTAATATGGTCAAATATTCTGGTCGAGTTTCTGATTGGATAACTGGGATAAATGGCAATCCTCTGTCAGGTTTACTAGGATTAGTATTTTTGGGTATTTCGGCGATCGTCCTATGGAAGTTACCTGTTAAAATGGCGATCGATTCTCCAGAGCAGAAGCTACGCTAACGAACTTAAAAGTCCATTGAGCTAAAGATGGGCAAGATGCGAGCAGCCAAAAGTATGAAACATTGCTCTAATATAAGTATAGCTTCTCATTGAAGATCGTCAGAGAGAAGTAATTCGCTTCGATCTTGATCCAAGCTATTTGGCAAAGCAGAGGCTATGCCAATGAGTCACCCCGAAATAAATGTCCCAATACTTACAGAGTATGATCGCAGAATCAAAGACTTCGTTACAACCGAGCAAGGATAGGGCAAGCAGTAATTTGAGTGTTGCTAACAGGCATCTAAAAGTAAAATTTGCACCTGCTGATACTTTTCACAAAGAACTAAAGCGGCGAGTTGATGAATACTTTACCACAAACGATCTTAGCACCAAAGGTACTTTCAAGATGTACCAAAAAACCCTAGTGATTTTTGCGTGGTTTGCCCTATCTTGGGGATTGCTAGTATTCGCCGCTCAAACTTGGTGGCAAGCTGTCATTCTCTGCATTTCTCTAGGATTTGCCATGGGTGGAATTGGTTTTAGCATCCAGCATGATGGCAATCATAAAGCTTACTCCGATAATTCTTTCATAAATCAGGCTACTGGCTTTGGTGCAGATTTGATGGGGGTAAGTTCGTATTTTTGGAATCTACATCACACTTTACTCCATCATAGTTATACGAATGTTTGCGGTGTGGATTTAGATATAGATCTTGGTGTGTTAGCTCGCTATGCGCCCCAACAGAAACGGATGTGGTTTCACCGCTTCCAACATCTTTATCTACCAGTTCTATATAGCTTTTTACTGGTAAATTGGCATGTTTATCGGGACTTCAATGATTTTGTTCGAGCTACTGTAGGCGAGTACCAAACTCCTCGCCCCAAAGGGAAAGATTTAGTTCTATTTATTGTCGGTAAATTAGGCTTTTTTGCTCTAGCCTTTGGAATTCCTTGTTGCTTTCATCCAATCTCACAAGTCATCTATTGCTATCTCGGTACTAGTGCGATCGTCGGCTTACTCTTGAGCTTTGTGTTCCAAACAGCCCACTGTATGCCCGATGCCAAATTCGTAGATCTTCCTGTCGATTCTCAACCATTGAGCGATAACTGGGCGGTACATCAACTCGAAACTACCGTTAACTATGCACCGAATAATCGGTTGCTAAGTTGGTATGTGGGTGGTTTAAACTATCAAGTCGAACATCATCTATTTCCAGGAATTTGTCACACCCATTATCCTGCTGTCTCAACCATTGTTGCAGCTACCTGTGCGGAATATGGAGTTAGTTACTATACTCTACCAACTTTCCGCGCTGCGATCGCCGCCCATATGCGATGGTTGTGGATCATGGGTAACGATGCCGAATTAGCGGCAGATTAAATTATACATCCCCAATCAAAATACCCTGGAAGATCGAGTCTAGTCGAAATTACCAGGGTATTTTGGTTCGGGGGAAGATCGGCGAATATACTGCAAACGGCTAAAGATTATACTTTGCGAATCGATTGGCGAGGAGCCAGATCCCCGACTTCTCCGAGAAGTCGGGGATCTGAGGTAATTCTAGAAAGTCCATGTCTTAGCCGTTTAAAATACTTGTTCGACACCAGAGACTTCGGGAATCATATCGCACAATTTGCGCTCGATGCCCATCTTCAGTGTCATAGTAGAACTAGGGCAGGATCCACAAGCACCTTGGAGTCTGAGTTTGACGATCGGGCCGTCAATTTCGACTAGTTCTACATTACCACCATCAGCCATCAGATAAGGACGTAGGGTGTCGAGTACGGTTTCAACGTTGGTGGGAGTGAGTGTTAGAGCTTCAGACATAGTTTACAAAACCAAATTTAGCGGTGATAGGAATAGATCGATCGCATCTCGATCCTAACCGATCCTGTCGGTGATTTTCAGTAACTCATCCAGATTCCCACAACACTCTCACCAGAAAGTTTATGAGCGCAAAACACGATCGTCAAGATAACCCAGAAGAGACTTCAGAAGCCTCTATTCTCCCCGTGAAGGGTGAAGAAAAGCCAAAGAAGCCCAAACACGCCAAGCTGAAAAAATTCATTAGTGAAGGGGAAGGTAGCTCCAAGATCTCCGATCGCAAATACGCCAAACAACTTGCCCTGCTCCAATTGGAACTCGTCAAAATGCAGTACTGGGCAAAGTCAAAGGGTGCTCGCATCGTGGTAATTTTTGAGGGGCGAGATGCTGCGGGCAAAGGTGGTACGATCAAACGAATCGCCGAGCCGTTAAACCCCCGTGGTTCGCGGATTGTAGCTTTGGGTACGCCGAGCGACAGAGAGCAGACTCAGTGGTATTTTCAGCGGTATGTATCTCATCTACCCGCCGCTGGTGAGATTGTGATGTTCGATCGGAGTTGGTACAATCGAGCGGGTGTAGAACATGTGATGGGATTTTGTACTGAGGAGCAATATCAATCCTTCATGCAAGACTGCCCCGAATTTGAGCGGATGTTGGTTCGATCGGGTATCATCTTATTAAAATACTGGTTCTCTGTCAGCGATGAAGAGCAAGAGCGACGGTTTCAAGCTCGGACGATCGATCCAGCTAGACGGTGGAAATTGAGTCCAATGGATCTAGAATCACGCGATCGATGGGTGGAGTTTTCCAAAGCCAAGGATAACATGTTTGCCCATACCAATATTCCCGAAGCTCCCTGGTTCACCGTCGAAGCAGACGACAAAAAACGCGCCAGATTAAATTGTATCTCCCATATCCTCAGCAAAATTCCCTATGTAGATATGACTCCAGCTCCTCTAGAATTAACCCCCAGACAAGCAGCCGAGGACTACATCAGACCCCCACGCAACGAACAATTTTTCATCCCAGAAATATACTAAATCGATGAGTTTTGATAACGGCTGTAAGCTGTTAGCTGAAAAATACCCCGCAGATTTTGTGAAATGGTTGACTGCTGATGATGCTAGAAATATTAAAGTGTTAAAAACCGAGTTGAGCATCGAACCGATTCGCGCTGATTCGGTGATTTTCATTCAAACTTCCAGTCAGATTCTACATATTGAGTTTCAAACCTTAACACTTTCTAAACCAGGTATTCCTTTTCGGATGTTGGATTATTCGGTGAGGTTAAAACGTCAATATCAATGCCCAGTATTGCAGGTAGTGATATTTTTACAGGAGACGGATGATGAAATCGCTCGGAGGCAAGAGTATGTCGATGAGACAACTACGCATCACTATAGATCGCTGCGGATGTGGGAGCAGGATGCGAGTTTATTTCTCACAAATCCGGCTTTGTTACCACTAGCTCCACTATGTCAGACTGACTCACCACGAGATTTGTTGGCTCAGACGGCAATAGAAGTATCTAAAATAGCCAATCGATCTGACAGGCAGAATACGGCAGGTTATACTGAGATCTTAGCGGGCTTACGGTTTGAGAAAGGTTTAATTCGACAGTTATTAAGTGAGGATATTATGCAGGAATCTGTTATTTATCAAGATATTTTACAAAAAGGGCAACAGAAGGGAGAGCAGCAGGAGGCTTTTAAATTTCTAAATCGATTGCTAAATAGACGGTTTGGGACGATCGATTCATCGATAATCGATCGTCTTAAAGTTTTATCTACGGAGGAGTTGGAAGTTTTAGGTGAAGAATTTTTAGGCTTTACTGATGTTTCTGCTTTGCTGGCTTGGCTCGATCGATCTACTGGGAATTAATGCTTTCTTTTGTTGCGTAACCGAGAGCGATTCCGCAAGGCGGAATCGCTCACACAAAGATCGCTAATAAGTTATAATTACAAGAGATATCGGTAAATTTTTGCTCGATCGATGAGCATAATATTGATATGGAGCGGGTGGTTGAGTGGTCGAAAGACAAAAAAACTCGATCGATAACTCGTCTAAAAAGGCTGTAGATTAAGGATTATCGTTGGTACAACCATCGTGGGTTCGATTCCCACCCCCTCCGCCAAAACACAACTCATGAGATAGGTGGCGAAATGGTAGACGCAACAGGAGAAAAGCTTAGTTAAGAACTTGCCTGAAAAGGCTGATGATTGAGCGTTATACTGCAAACGGCTAAAGACTGAACTTTGCAAATCGATTGGCGAGGGGGTTAGATCCAAAGGCTTCTTCTCGGAACGAGACGCTACGCGTTAGCGTAGCTTGCGCTTTGCGCTTACGGAGAAGTCGGGGATCTGCGGTAATTCTAGAAAGTCCAATTTCTAAGCGTTTTCAGTATATCGTTAAAATCCGTCGGTTGTAACGACCGTGTAGGTTCGATTCCTACCCTATCTCATCTTTCGGCGGGTAGCTCAGTGGTAGAGCACTTGAAAAACACCCTTTTTTCGATCCTTGTCAGAAATGGCTGAAGAATTGAGGTTATCGTACTTAATTGGTCGTGAGTTCGATTCTCACCCCGCCGAATTTCCAAATGTAGGGTGTGTTATGCACAAGAAATAACGCACCCTCTCTCATTTCATACTTGTCTGAAAAGACCGAATATCTATGACCTATAGCTTTTTTGCCCACAAAAAAACCGAAACTCCGCAAACCCAACCCATCCCCGGACGCGAAGCTGAAATGATTAAGGCGCGTTCTGGTGCATATACATTTGATGCAGGGATTTGGCAAATGCTGCGGCGGTGTTTATTAATTGGGACATCTCAAAATGCTTACTATGCAGATAAGCATGAATTGACCGATGACTTTGTGAATACTGTCAAACAAGCCGTCATTGAAAATCCTACCCGAACTGCTGAAGAAATTGTCTATGCTAGCGATGGTAGAGCGATTAATAATAGCGCGCCAATTTTAGCATTAGTCTTACTTTCGATGGGCGAAACTCCAGCAGCTAAACAAGCCTTTGGCGAAATCTTTCTCCAAGTCGTCCGCACTGGTAGTCATTTTTACGAATGGCTAAACTATACCAAATCCTTGCGCGGCATGGGGAAAATTATTCGCGAAGCTGGGCGGAGTTGGTTGGGTAAAGAAGATGCCAAAGCTGTCGCCTATCAACTCCTGAAATATCAACAACGTAATGGGTTTACCCATCGGGATGCTTTGCGACTATTCCATGTTCAACCACCCACCAAAGAACACGAATTGCTCTATCATTGGGCAGTCAAAGGATGGGATGAATTACCCACTGAAATTCCCAGCCCAGCTCTAGCTCAAATCTGGTGGTATGAGTGGCTAAAACGCCATCCTGACAGCACTCACGAAGCAATTAGCCAAGGTAGACTCACCCATGAAATGGCGGCTCCTGTGGGCAAGATGGATGTGCGAGCTTGGCAGTTATTATTTAATGATATGCCGATCGGTGCAATGCTCAGAAATCTCGGCTCTTTAACTGAATTGGGCGTACTCAGAGCTGACGAACCTGTAAATCTCGATCGAATTGAATCAGTCCTAAATAACCGCGATCGAATTAGAGCCGGACGCATCCATCCGATCGATGTTTTGAAAGCACTAAAAACATATCAATCTGGTGGTAAACTTGGCAAGAGTAAAAAGACTTGGATCCCAGTTCCTCGCATTATCGATATCCTCGAAAAAGCAGTAGAATTAGCCTTTGATTCGATCGAACCTACAGGCAAAATCTTCATGCACGCTGTCGATGTCTCCGGCTCCATGTCTGGGGTAGCATTACCATCAGTAGGCATGACTTGTTGTGAGATTGCCACCGCAATGGCATTAGCTACCGCAAAAGCTGAAACAAACTATATGATTCGTGGATTTTCAGGTAGTTTTATCGACTTAGATATCACCAAGCAAGATACATTTACATCCGCACTAAGAAAAGCAAAAAGTCGAAACTATGGAGATACCGATGCTAATGCTGCTTATAATTGGATGATAAAAAACAACTTCAAAGCCGACGTAATCTGCTTTTGGACAGATAGCGAAAGTTGGCAAGGAAATAGACATCCCAGTCAAGCATTAGCTGAATATCGGCGCAAAATAAACCCTAATATCCAAGCAGTTTATATCACCCTTCAAACCGCCCAAATCACCCTAGTAGATCCTAAAGATCCTCAATCCTGGGACTTAGGTGGATTCGACCCTACCATGCCTAGAGTCATCCAATCGATCGCCTTAGAGGGTGTTTGAAAAGTTATTTTTAATACGCACAATTAGTAGAATCCCCCTCAGCCCCCCTTAAAAAGGGGGGCGCCGGATCCGATCCCCCCTGCTTGGTGTGCTGTCTTGAAAAGGTGCTCTACTTGTCTGGCCTTTGTGACCCGCCCAGTTGGGAAACCCTCAATGTACCACTGGGCGGGACACAAAGGCCAGTAGCACTTTTCGCTCCACTGTCGTCGTCTCGGGTCACCCGATCCGTGGGAATAAAGGACACTCCCTTACATCCGCTTTTTAAGGGGGCTTAGGGGGGATTCTCTAGGGTGTACGGGTAACAAATTTAACTTTTCAAACAGCCTCTAAGGCGATCGATATTAATCAGCTCAAATATTTATATCACTAACGCGAAAATGTTTTGTGGGCAGTGCCTAGCATGTTCATTTTACCTACCCCAGACGAGGCAACAGTTCATGCTGAAAATGTGCTAAAAAAGAGAGGAAGATAGACACCGCAGGTCGCTAAAGGAAATGGAAGGATTCAAGAGTGCAGATAGTAGATTAGTACGACTTTTGACACGGAACCTGCATGAACTGTTACCCCTTCTGGCGTAGACAAAATGAACATGCTAGGCATTACCCACCCTACTTCTTCGTATACTTATCATCCCGATCGATTTCATGCGAAAACTGTGCCGCTACTGGGTCATCTTTTGGGGAGCGATCGTCGTTCTACTGCTAGCAGCTACATCCTTACATGCCGCCCAAAGTACTCTAGGTCAACAACCTCTTAGGGAGATGCAATCGACGAACATTAGCCTGAAATGCACAAGGGATGCACCTAACGCTATTAGAAATATTGCATTTTCACCCGATCGCCAGTTTATTGCTGCTGGCGGGCGTAACGAGTCAGTTAAGCTCTGGCGGATTGCTGATGGGCGTTTGCTCCGCACCTTCGCTCTAGCCAAGTCTGGGGAATTTGGAGCGGTTGAATTTTTGTCAGGCAGTCATTTGTTAGTTACCAATGACAACCCTGGAGAAGACGATCGTTCCTATCAGCTTTGGCAGATCGATAATGGTCGATTGGTTTGGGAGATCTATGAAAACAGAGTTGGGCAAGTATTTTGGACAGCCGATCGCAAATTTATGCTGAGTGTGAACATGGACTCGGCTACTAACCAAACCATCCTCAGCACTTGGGATGCCTCCACTGGCAAAATTACCAAGATCGTCCGCTCTGAAAGTAAAAATCGCTTTCAATCGCTGCAACTGGCCGATCGCGATACCTTGTTGCTGGGCAAAACTGACAAAAATGAATTGCAAGCATGGCGGATTGCCGATGGTAAATTGATGTGGACGATTGGGGATCTTCAGAAGGCCGAAAATCTATTAGTTCAAGACGAGCGACTGGCGATCCTAAGTTTGACTCAACAGAAAATAAATGTATATAAAGTTAACAACGGTCAATTTTTGTGGTCTGCACCGATCGAGACTGCCAACATAGCAAAAACTTCAGCACCCCAGGACGAAGACACTTACAAGATAATATCTTCTCCAGATGCAAGAAAGTTGGTTACGATCGCTCCGCATCAAAAAGCCACGAGTGAGCATCCCGCTCGCCTCTTAACCGTTCGTGCTTGGGCAGATGGTCGTAGACTATGGCAACAGGAGTTCGAGCGGTATGATTCCAGAAATATTAGTATTAGAGATCGCACGATTGGGATAGTTACGGGAAACAATACCATGAAGACTTTCGATCTGAATTCAGGTCGAATCCTCTGGGTTTATCAAACTAAAGGCAATCGTTATTTCTCTGCAATTGATGCGATCTCACCCGATCGAAAGGTGCAGGTTGTTGATTCTAGCCATGGGTTGGAAGTTTGGGAATTAGACAAGCCCAGAAAATTAATGACTCTTGACGAGTACAAATACAGTTTCAACGGAACGATTACATTTAGTCATGACAGCCAGATTTTAGCTGCGTTCAAGGATCCTTCTTACGAAAAATTTTGTCTGTGGAACGTTGCCCAAAAAAGAAAGCTAAGCTGCATGTTTGGCGAACAAGATACTGTTGGGGAGCTATTTGTTACTCGCGACGATCGAACTGTTATTGCGGCTACCTGGGGTGGCGATATTAATTTTTGGCGCATGTCCGATCGACAGTTATTGAAGACTATTCATACCCAACATGGAGTTCTAACCGAAATGGTGATGACTGCTGATGGTAAAACCGCCATTACAAACGGTGAAGATAACCGCTTGAGGGTGTGGCGAGTTGCTGATGGTAAACTACTGTGGTCGGCTCCTGCTGCGGATATTCGCCTAATTGATTTCAGCCCAAATGGTCGATTTGTTTCAGCCGCTGGATGGCGTAGCTCTTGCGGAAGGCGTTTTTCTAGAGAATACTATAGTTGGCGGATGCAAGATGGTGTCGCAGTGCCCGTAACAAAAGAAACGATCGATAATCTCGATCGGATCGAAAAAAAATATCGAGATGAGCGTTATGAAAATAATAGCGAGGATCGTTGCGATACTTTGGCAGTTACTACCAACAAACAAACCTTTGTTTGCAAGCGATTCGCCAAAGGCGACGCTACGCGAACAAAATCTGGTGAAATTGAGATTCGCAGAGGATCGGATGGTCAAATATTAGGTCGAATAGACACAAGTTATTCTAATGAATTTGTGACCCTTACCCGTGACGATCGCTGGATTGTGACTAAATCTCCATCCGAAATTTATATCTGGAGTATCAAAGATGGCCAGCTCCGAAAGAGCATCAAAGTTGCTCCCAAGGAAATAGATAAAATTCAAGTTTCAGCTAATGGCCGATATCTAATCGTTACCTTTAGAGCAACCACCTTGGCGGAATCATTGGAAATTTGGCCGATGAGTAAGTTAATCAATTCTCTGTAGAGGTATAGTAACTCTACATCAAAACTAGTGTATCGGAGCTGAAACCAGGCAACTCAAAGCTGATTTGTTAATATGGAGGGGTAGATTAAAGTTGGTGTGTTTTTGAGTTTATGGATATTCCCCGTCTTCATCCAGATACGATCGAAGAAGTCAAAGCCAAAGTCGATATTATCGATGTGGTGGGTGAATATGTGGTGCTGAAGAAGCGGGGGAAGGATTATCAGGGTTCTTGTCCTTTTCATCAGGAGAAGTCGCCGAGTTTTTCGGTGAGTCCGACGAAACAGGTATATTATTGTTTTGGTTGTCAGGCTGGTGGTGGGGCGATTAATTTTTTGATGGAGTTGGGGAAGCGTTCTTTTACGGAAGCGGTATTAGAATTAGCTCACAAATATCAAGTTCCGGTGCGGACTTTGGAGCCGGAAAAGAGACAGGAGTTGCAGCGTCAATTATCTCAGCGGGAGCAGTTGTATGAGATTTTGGCGGTGACAGCAAATTTTTATCAACATGCTTTGAATCAGCATCAGGGGGAACAGGCGTTAAATTATCTCAAGATCGATCGATCTTTTAGTGATGAGACGATTCAATCTTTTCAACTCGGTTATTCTCCGGCTGGTTGGGAGACTTTAAGTAATTATCTGATCGAACAAAAGCAATTTCCCCCGACGGCGATCGAGTCAGCCGGATTAATTATCCCCCGTAAGGATGGGAATAGTTATTATGACAGGTTTCGCGATCGATTGATGATTCCCATTCGCGATGTGCGGGGGCGAGTTATTGGTTTTGGCGGACGTACTTTGAGCGATGAGCAACCCAAGTATCTCAATTCGCCTGAGACTGAGTTGTTTGATAAAGGGAAGACTTTGTATGGACTCGATCGAGCCAAGGATACCATTAATAAGACCGATCGAGCGGTAGTTGTTGAGGGTTATTTTGATGTCATCGCGCTTCATGCGGCGGGGATTAATAGTGCGGTAGCTGCGTTGGGTACCGCGTTAAGTTTGGCTCAAGTTACCCAGCTAGTTAAGTTTACTGAGTCGAAACAAGTTATCCTCAATTTTGATGCGGATAAGGCGGGTAATATTGCTACAGAACGGGCGATCGGTGAAGTTGCCGATCTTGCATATCAGGGACAATTACAATTGCGAATTCTCAATTTACCAGCGGGAAAAGATGCGGATGAGTTTTTAAAAAACAATTCCTCAGCAGCCTATCTCCAGCTATTAGATGATGCTCCACTGTGGCTAGATTGGCAAATCCAAGGCGCGATCGATAATGCCGATCTATCCCAAGCGGAGCAGTATCAACAGGCTACCAAGCGGATTGTCAAGCTGCTCCAGAGCATCACCGATTCGACGACGCGCACCCATTATCTTCAGAAGTCGGCGGGGTTATTGAGTGCAGGGGATGCGCGGATGATTCCCCTATTAGTGGAAAATTTGCAGACGGGGATGAAGAAGTTGCAACCAGCAGCTAATTCGGCTCCGCCTACTCGTCAATTTCGACAGCCAGAAGTAGTCGAGATAGAGGAGTTAGATGTAGAAGTTATTCCGCCGATTAATGTTCATCCCAAGCAAAAATTGGTGGAGCAGGCGGAGGGGTTATTACTACGGATATATCTACATTATCCGATCCATCGGCTGACAATTATCGATGCTCTAGATTCGACGGCGATCGGCTTTATTTTACCCCATCATCAGTTTTTGTGGAATGAGATTATTACTCGATCGCAAGCAGGTGAGATCGATTATTTTGATGAGACACTGATTATCAAACTCCAAGATTTGGCGATCGAACATCCAGTTAGAACCGCCCAGATCTCCCACCTATTTCGCCTCGACGAACATACCGCCGAAGAAATAAATCGATCGCCATTAGTTCTCCGTGCGGCGGTAGCTTGTCTAGAAAAGTTTACTTGCGAACAAAAACGTAAGGATTATCTAAATAAATTGCAGAGTCAAACCCCCGAAGATTTAGCCAATCGCACTGAATATTACCGATCGTTTACTACCGTTCAACAGCGATTGCAAGAACTAGCAAAAGAGCGGACATTTACTATTTCGGATCTGATTTGACGATCGGACATGAATATTTTATCGTTGGCGTAGCCTATCGGAGATAATCGCCATAGCCACTCACTTGCTAGTATTCTTCAATTTTGAGATATCGATCTCCTAGGCACATTCCAAGGTATCTCTAGTCAATCTACCTGTGGTTGGATTGGTACCTTTTGCCACGGCGCAGAGTTTTTTCTTGACATCGCCTCTGAGGGGTACATCAGTAAAATCTGCACCATCGATAATCGCGCCATTAAAGTTTGTACCAACAGTAAAAGCACCGACTAAAATAGCATTAGTCAAATTTGTATGCGTGAATCTCGCCGTATCTAGTGATGAATTTGTTAGATTCGCACCCGTCATATCTGCTGAGTCAAAATCGCCACCGATAAAGCTCACCCCAGTCATATTAGTATTCGCAAATTTGCCATTGCGAACGCTGGCTTGGGTAAACTCATAACTAGTCAAATCTTTGCCAGTAAAATCGGCATTAACTAAAGTTGCTTTGGTAAAATCATCGGCTAGTGCTGCGGGGGGATAAATGCTAGCGATGAGTAATGACATTACTAGCAATGCAGGCAATAGCCAATCTGTCATCATTCGGCGAAAACTTAACTTCACGATCGTTTATGGCTAATTAATTTTAGTCTTGACAACTACTAATTTTAACAGCGATCGATCCTCAGAGGGTGTTTTGAACCAGTATCGGTTGGGCTATGGGGCTGTAGGGGTTTTGTTTATGCAAATAATATCCGATCGAGATTCGATTGGGCTATGCCTAGGTTACACAAACGAATGTTGGCGAGTTTATTTGAGGTGGGGCGGGTGATTTTGAAAGGTGACGAAGGTTTCACCAGGTTGGGGGGATTCGTGGTTGAAGAGGATTTGGAGTTTGGCGCGCTTCGATGAGGCGGAGTGCGCCCATTGCGACGATATCTAGGGTCTTAGAGATCGATATATATTGGCTCTTCACCACCAAGATCGTTAGGGATTCCGGCGACATCAACGCCTAATGCTTGGCTAAGACATCGCAAGCTCACACCCAATTCTTTTGCCAGTCTCGCGGCGTTATCTAGCCTAGGAGTTTTTTTCCCAGTATTCCAGTAACTAATTTGAGATTTATCGACACCTAGCTTTGTCGCAAGGGTGTCATAAGTCATCCCAGCGTCTTTGATTAAATGCTTCAAAGTTTTGCTATGTTGCACGTCCAAATTTATTGATAATTAGGACTGGAAGTTGTTTTATGTTAGGTATCAGTAGATATAGCCTCATCACCTCCAAGGTCATTGGGGACTCTCGAAACATCTCGACCGATAGAAGCCGCGAGAGTCTTGAGACTAACACCTAAAACTTCTGCAAGCCTGATATAGTTACTGACTTTCATATCAGCATCAGGCTTGCACCATGAGTAAATAACTTTCCTCGTAGTGCCGACTTTTGCCGCCAATTCTGTCGGGGTGAGATTTGCTTGGTCGATTAGTTCTTTCAAAATCTTTACACTCATGCCCAAAACTTCTTGGGCTTCGATCGTTGACAATCTGTTTACTTTACTATACACTTGCTGTATACTAAAAGAAACACCAGCTAACTCACTTACGCCCAAGTCCTTAGATAGATTCTCATATCTCTATTTTCAGGCTTGGAAGAGACAAACGGCAACGATCGATCCTGGAATATTCCAATAATCCAACCTATTTTCCCTTAATGAGGGCTATTTGTGATGCAAAAAATTATTAATGATGAAGAATTGGATTTCAGCTTAGGGAGTCTAGTCACAGAATTTCAAATCGATGTGTCGTATTTTTGCCCTGATGAGATCGATCTCGTTGAGTATGAGTTATTTGCCAATCAGTATGCCTACATTAAGTTTGGGCTAATCTTGGAGCAGTTTCGGAATAAATCCTGGTGGAAACGTTGTCAAGAGCAGTTTCAAGATTTTCGGGAGTTTTGCAAGCAGAAGGTGAATTTGAGTCGGTGGCAGGTGGTAAATGCAATTAAGTCGGCGAATGTGGCGGTGAAGTTGGTATTCTTGGGATACGCGGATTTGCCCCGCAATGCTTCTCAAGCGTTAGCTCTAGCGGATTTGTCATTAGAGCGATTATCGGTGGTCTGGGGCGGGATTTTGGAGCGGTTGATGCCCCATCAGATTACTACTGATGTTATCAAACGGGAGATTAATCCCGAGTTGGCGCGCTTGGCATCGACGATTCGGATTCCGACGGTGTTGTTGGAGCGGTTGCGACAGCAGGCGGGGGATTTGGGTTTGACTTTGAATGAGTATTTGGCGCAGTTGGCGGATGGGCAGTCGCCTGATGGTGGGCGGGAGGTAGAGACGGAGCCTTTGACGGAGGAGGAGATCGCTTGTATCGACAGGTTGGAGTCGGAGTGGAAATCGGCGGATGATAAACCACGCTCTGTAGAATCGAGATTTGCTACAAATGATGCCATAAAGGACGAGAGTTGTGCGGGTCAAGTTGAAAATTCAATGAGTTATAATCAAACAGAGCGCAATAATGGGAGAAATTTTTATAGATGAATGCCTATAAAGTCGATGCGATCGTCACTGAGAATGGTTTAGTTATCTTAGAAGGATTGCCATTACCAGTCGGTTCGTCAGTGGAAGTTATTGTTTTAGATAATGGGATGTTCGTTGGCGGAGCATCCCCGGCGGAAAATCAAAAGGGATTACGCCAACAGATGGTTAGCTTGTTCCCAAGTACGGTTTTACAGCCAGACTACTTAGTGGGTATTTCTTCACTCATGAACGAATGGGAGTCAGCGGCAGATGAGTCAGCCTATCAAGATTTATCAGGAAGTTGGGTAAAAACCCCGTCCTTCTAGGACGGCTTTCTAGGCGCAAACGCAGTTAAGCAGTATGCGCTGTGACTAAATACTAGCATTCTCACCAGGAACATGGTAGGATTTGAGAATGCAAAAAGCCTTTAAGTACCGCTTCTATCCCACCACGGAGCAAGAATCACTCTTGCGCCGGACGATGGGCTGTGTGAGGTTGGTGTACAACAAGGCTTTAGAGGCTAGAACATCAGGGTGGTACGAGCGTCAAGAACGAATTGGTTTCGTTGAAACATCCTCCATGCTTACAAACTGGAAAAAGCAAGAAGACCTTGAGTTTCTGAATGAGGTTAGCTCTGTACCGCTCCAACAGGGATTGAGAAACCTCCAAAAGGCGTTTACCAATTTTTGGGCTGGACGAGCAAAGTATCCCAACTTCAAGAAAAAGCATAGCGGCGGTAATGCTGAATTTACCAAGTCGGCTTTCAAATGGAAAGACGGTCAAGTATTTCTGGCTAAATGTACCGAAGCCTTGCCAATTCGTTGGAGTAGAGATTTGCCCGAAGGATGTGAGCCATCTACTATCACCATTAAGCTGGAAGCTAGTGGTCGTTGGTTTGCATCTTTGTTGGTAGATACCGATATTGCTCAGTTGCCAAAATCTGATAAACAGATTGGATTGGATGTGGGAATAACCAGTCTGATTGCTACCAGTAACGGCGACAAGATTGCTAACCCCAAGCACTTTAAGCAGCGAAGCCAGAAGTTGAAACGAGTACAAAAAGCACTGTCTCGCAAACAGAAAGGGAGTAACAATCGACACAAAGCACGGCTGCAAGTGGCTAGAGTTCACGCGCAGATAACCGATGCTAGAAAAGACTTTTTGCACAAGCTGACAACTCAACTGGTTCGTGAAAACCAAACGATAGTGGTTGAGGATTTGGCTATCAAAAATATGGTGAAGAACCATAAACTTGCTCTCGCTATTAGCGATGCTAGCTGGGGTGAACTGATTCGCCAACTTGCCTACAAGTGCGAATGGTATGGGCGAGAACTGATTAAGATCGACCGCTGGTTTCCTAGCTCTAAAAGGTGTGGGAACTGTGGACATATTGTAGATAAACTGCCTGGTGGGCGGGGAACCCGCCCAGCATTGAATATCAGAGAGTGGGAATGTCCTAAATGTAGGGTGAACCATGACCGAGATTTGAATGCGAGTAAAAACATTTTGGCGGCAGGGCTTGCCGTTTCAGTCTGTGGAGCGAACATAAGACCGGAGAGAGAATCCTCTCAAGGGCAGTTGCGTGAAACCCGCAAGGGAAAGAAACAGAAAACCTAGTTGCGAAGCTAGGGAATCATTGCCCTTTAGGGCGGTGAGTAGTCAAAATCGGTTTGATGTGGTAGTCGTACCTTTTCCATTTACGGATAGTAGTAGCACAAAGCGTAGACCTACACTGATTATTTCAGAACCAGGTGCGTTTAATACGCAAATGCAAATGAGTGTAATGGCAATGATTACTACGGCGACGGCTCTAATTGTGAGGTCAATCGGTCATTTAGCAGAGGTGGATGAAGACGAAGTATTGAAGTCGATTGGGAAATTAGTTGGTTTGGATGCGGGCGTGTAGGCACGAGTCGATCGATTGACTGATGCCGATCTATTGACTGGTGCCGATCGATTACCTATCTCTCTTTAAGATACAAGGGGTTTTGTTCATGCAAATAATATCCGCCAAATAATGACAATCTTTAAACAAAACCCACCCAAACCCACAATTAACGTCGATGTCGCTACCATCTCCGCCTACGGGAGCATCCCAGTTTTTATTTTTTAAAGAGAGATAAATATTAATGAGTATTAGTGCATCTGCATATGCTACATTTTGACTGTAGAGCAAATCATCAACAGATCGATCGCATCATCAACAGATCGATCGCATCATCAACAGATCGATCGCATTATCAACAGATCGATCGCATCATCAACAGATCGATCGCATCATCAACAGAATCGATTCTCGTTCCCCATAGCTAGATCGATGCGTTATCAAAGAGTATTATATTTCTGTGAGTGAGAGTGAGAGGGTGTTGTAAGGTGGCTTGCGATTAATTTGCGGAAATTAATCCATTGAGATAAGCGCAGCGATGGGCTAGTACTTGAGGAACATTTTCAGTCTTACACTGCGCTCCAGAGATTTTTGTACGCCGATCTATCTGTTTAATAGTAGATTCAATTGCTCCAGAACCAATTGAACAAATTTGCGGAGTTCGTGCGGTCGGGTTTCCCGACCATGCAACGAACCCAAGCAGCTCGGTCTGGAAATAATAATAATTAATTATCCGATGACGATGTTTTTCTAAATAAGCACAAAAATTTTCAGATTGCTTGAGATCGCAATCACTAAATAATAAAATAGTTTCATCAATTTTCCCCATTCAACACTTCTGGTTCATGCAATACTACTGCTTTATATCCTTTCCAACTAGATAGCTCTCCAATTGGTGTTCGCACTCGTACATTGCCGCCATCTACACTTAATTCTGATACACTCGTTCCAGTTTGTGGCAACTCAAATTCTTGTCGATGAATTAATCTCTGTTGAACACTTTTTGATATTTTTATTCCTGTTAAATATTCAACTTCTTCAGTTGTTCTTTCCTAAGAAACTGATGCACTCATTCTCAAGCAACATGCTTCTAAGTAAGGACTGATTTGTGAATTACTTTTTAATTCTAGTTTTTTAGCCTGATTATTTGTAATCACTAGCTCTCCGACAATACTTTTAATGTGTCTTTCGTATCCACCACTTTTTCCTGTGATATTTTTGATAAAAAAATTCCTACTGCTGGCATTATATATTCTTGCATTCTATCCCGTACCACTTCCTCTATTTTTCCTAAACTAGTTAGTTGCTGCGGTGCTGTATTCTTATACAGGATTTTGGCGATCGCTTCAGTGTGTGCCGCAATCTCTTGTCTTTCTTCTGGACTCATCATATTACTTTCATTTACTTGGCTTGAATTAATTATCGTCGATCTGCTCCCATTTTGCGGCAAATGACTCAATCCTTACACTAGTACAAAAGATTTATTTCTCTCGATCGAATAAAAAGTGGGATGCTCCCTCCGCCTACAGCCAAACATCGATCGATATCTTCGAGTGGAGAGGGCGGGTTTTGTTGTCAATCTCTAGATCTCATCAACATTTATTTGCTAAACCCGCCCCTACAGTTCCTTGCCTTTGCAGACATATTTCATAATTCTCTCGAATTATTACCCTTTCGACGAGAGAACAAAACCCATCCTCTCTACTAGATAATAATATGTTGCCATTCCTCAGCGATCGCAAAACGACTGATATGTTTGATATTAGTTGTTGCTATTATACAGATCTGCCCTGGATATTGGGCACTAATCAGTCGCCATTGAGCACAGATAATCACATCAGCATCTAGGGTAAGACGATCGGCTGTCGCTAACCCATTTAATCTAGCTTCTGCCCAGAGTTGGGCGGCAGTCTTTAGGGCTGCTTTTGTTACGGGTAAGAATGTAATCAATTCTTCTAACTCATCTAGATTATTTAAGCTATTGACTCGAGGGTCAACGGTTGACTCAATCCTGTGAATAGTAGTTGATGTCGTAAGCGCAAGGCGCAGGCTTTGCCAACGCGGAGCGTTCCTGTAGGGAAATCGCTTTGTTCGATCGGCACGATCGCGACAAAGTTGGTAAAATCTATGGTTCCACCAGAAGGCAGATCTAATAGTGTTGATTTCATCTTGGTTGAAAGTTTAGGATTTAGTTGTTTTAATCTTAATTATATCGATAAAGTCTGTTTGAACACGGGTCTGTAGGGGTGGGTTTATGCAAATAATATCCGCCAAATAATAACAACCCTTAAACAAAACCCACCCAAACGCATAATTAACGTCGATGTTGCCACCATCTCCGCCTACACCCAAACATCACTCGATATCTTCGAGTTTTGCAATACGCTGAGATGGTCGGTGTCAAACAGATATCTCATAAACTGTGTAAATCATCTGTTGATGGTGGTTCCGTCTGGCGAAATTCTCGTCCGTAGCCTAATATTTCATCAAAAGCAGGTTCATCTTTAAAAGTGCCTGTAATTTGAGCGATCCAGTTGGAAGGTGTTGTTGTGGAAATTTGCTGTTGAAGTTCGGATAAGGCTACTTCGACGATCGCCAGACGTTGTTCTAGTTCGGTTTGGCTGGACATAATTGTCTGTTAATACCCCAATTCAGCAACGCCTTCTAGTTTTGTCTAGATATCCACGCTTCTAGATCGACTAGGCTGGTAAAGTCTAATAAGTCTTCCGCCAAGACTTCCAACCGTTCCAGATTCAATCCGTTCACCCGTTCTAATATTTCTGGGAATATGTTACGAAGTTTGCGAGTCAATAGTTTGATGACTAGTGCTCGTTCTCCTAGTTCTCGACCTTCTACTATGCCCTTTTCCATCCAACTGGTAGTAATTTCCATCACGTCTTGCCGTTCTGTAGGTAGTTCAATTTTATCAACTTCGACTTGAAACTGTTGTTCTTCGACTAGGCTCAACCGCAACGGGGGGCTTTCCGCCCGCCTTTTTGTAAAAGACATCACAAATCGGATTCAAATTTTTTCTACTTGAACTATGCCATCAGCATTAAACTCGATCGTGAGCCGGAAACCTTGTAGCAAAGATGTTCCTAGCAAAGGCTTGGTACCAGTAGCCAACACAGTCACAAACTGCACTTGCTCATTCCATCTAATTTCGGCTAAATAAATAGGGATTTCCGACTCGCTACCATCAGCCAGTCTCGCCACTATTGTAGATTCCAACGGCAACTTCAACGCCGCAACTGCTGGAGACGGTAAAGTTAGATAACCATTAAAGCCAGTATCCACTACAAAATCTATGGCCAACTCGGTTGTTTGGCTAAGACAAAAACTAACTGGTAGAACCACTCTATTCTCTACAATTTTACCTAAAATCATCCTTCGATGCGATCGTCTAAACCACCGAAACTAACCCCCGTGCCATAACCAATTTTGAGTGTAAATAGTTTTGATAATGGATCTTGCTGCTTGAGACTTAATATGGTCTCTGCGGGGTTATCGCCAATAATGTATTCACCAGTCTCTATATTGAGAGTTAGCATCTTACCAATGTTCTCAGGAGTTTCAACTAACTGTCTAATTTGCTGCTCATAGATAGTTTTCCCTGCTGCAACTACCTCTGCATTCGTCAAAAAAATGGTTTTTATCATAGTTACTTAACGAGATATATAGTAATTGTAAGGCAATCGAGAGTATCCCACAATGCCGCTGGAGCTATCTTAAAACTAGATTTGATATCTGCGGCAAGCCTCGTTCGAGTCCTTACTTACGCTTTTTGTGAATGTTGTCGCTATATATTTGATGCTGCAACAGGAGCAGTCGGATGACTATAAAGGTCGCGACGGGGGAGAGTTATAAGTAGGGCTTTGTTTATTGAGGTTGCGTTGCGGTTGGTGGGGTTGGATTGGCGGGAGTATGTGGCGATCGAGTAGCAATGAGTTAAAATTGGATGGAGCGGAATAATCGGAGGTCTATTTAACTATGAGTAAGAAAAATAATCGCAAGAAAATTTTGACAATTTCTGGTAAGCGAGCTGAAAAAGCTCTAGAAGTCGGACTAGATAACTATCTCAAGAGTATTGGCTATAAGAGTACTTTCCTGCAACATGCGGGAAGTATCGAATTTACCGATGACGAGTTTGCGGCGATGCTTCAGGCATTGAAAGAGGATAAATAAAATTGCGGATAATTTACGATACAAATATTCTATTGCAGATTCTTCGGGATGGTCAATCGAGTAACAAGATCCAAAATGTTTTTGATTTGTGTGATGCAGAAGAGTCTATTTGTCTAGTAACGCTGGCAGAAATCAGATCTTTGAGTATTCAATTTCGGTGGGGTGCTATTCGTCGGGCGAAGATGGAAGAATTACTATTTCGCTTGGTAATTTTGGATATTAATGTGCCAGAAATAATCGATAGGTATGTGGAGATCGATTGTTACAGTAAAGGTAAGCACTTGACAAGAGCTGGTAATTTTTCGGCGATTAAAATGGGCAAGAACGATCTATGGATTGCGGCAACTGCTTCGGTTTATGAGTGTAAGTTGTTAACGATGGATCTAGATTTTGGACATTTGCGAGATGAGTTTTTAGATGTTATTTACATTACTCCCAGCACATTTAACTAGAAATCATCCGAGAGATTACCTGCTGCGTTCCTCGGCGTTGGCGTAAGCCTGCCTTTGGCACAGCCTCTCTGACGTAAGAAGCGCGGCTGGGTAAATCATAGATGTATTTAGCAAAGCCCTAATTAGTGTGTTAAGAATAATGGAGGAATGATAGATCTGTAGGTAATTCAATTTTATCGACTTCGACTTGAAACTGTTGTTCTTCGACTAGGCTCAACCGCAGGTAGTTGTCAATGAATCCCGACAACAGAAAGGTTTTCGCTGGATCTAGTTTGAGATTTGCGATCGCCCGCAGACATGCTACTTTTACCTTCGGTCGGTCGCCTGGGTCAATTTTCATCTTCGCCATCAGTGCGGCTGCAACCGGATTGGAATGAGTCAAAAAATCTTTCCAGTTGAGGCGATTTAGCTGAATTGCTAAAAAATTAAAGTCCATCACCTGAAGACCAGGAACTCGAACATGGTAAGAATTTTGTTCGGCTCTTAGTGGATTATCGAAAGAAAACAATGCAATCGGGTAGACAGGCTGCAAATATTTTCGGTGGAGTTGGGTGAAATAAAAGAACATCCGTCGATCGAAATCGGCCTGAGTAGTGGACTGGTGTTCGCAGTTGACTACTACCGATACTCGACTGCTAGCTGGCGCATTGGGACGACCGAGTAGATTGACTCTGATGATAACATCCATCGCTTTGCGTTCGCCAATTTTGATGTCCGTCAAGTACTCTAGTGGGAGGAATTCAATACTTTGGGGGTCGATAGCGGCAAAGAATCCTGGGGTGAATAATTCTAGAAATTCTAGAAAAAAGACTGTTAGTAGTTGCTTAAAGAGCTGGTCGTGGTCGATATTTTTGCTCACTTAGGTTTTCTGCTTGTCTGGGATGGCCTTAAGTTCAGATCGTTTTTGATGTTAGTTAAACATTAGTATATACTGTGAGCAGAATAGGTAAAACATTTATTATTTGTCATCACTGTACTTAACGTTATGGCTGTATCAAAATTGACATAGGAGAATGAGATGGTGCGGATCCGTGTATGTATGACTACTTACAATGGAGAAAAATATATTCACGAGCAGGTCAGTAGCATACTGAAGCAAAGCACTGATAGTAAAAAATATCAATATATTTAATTAAAAAATCACCTAAACACGAGATGAAAAAAGCACTAATCTTCGG
The DNA here is from genome assembly GCA_031422115.1 of Chamaesiphon sp. VAR_4_metabat_408. Classification (GTDB taxonomy): domain Bacteria; phylum Cyanobacteriota; class Cyanobacteriia; order Cyanobacteriales; family Chamaesiphonaceae; genus Chamaesiphon. The sequence continues at coordinate 28,278 of JANOPX010000016.1, forward strand.
AGTTTCAGGACAGGATGGGGCATATTTAGCGAAGCTACTCCTAAATAAAGGGTATACAGTCTATGGCACATCGCGGGATGCTCAGGTATCTTCATTTCGGAATTTGGAATATCTGGAGATTCGCGAGCAGGTACAGCTAGAATCTGCTGCGCTGAATGATTTTCGGAGTGTATTGCAGGTATTGAAGAAGACTCAACCGGATGAGGTGTTGTACAATCTGGCTGGTCAGACATCGGTGGGGCTGTCGTTTGAGCAGCCAGTGGAGACGCTGGAAAGTATCGCGGTGGGGACGCTGAATATTTTGGAGGCGATTCGATTTATTGGGGAACCGATTAAGTTCTACAATGCTGCTTCTAGTGAAATATTTGGAGATATCAATGGTGCGGCGGCTGATGAGTCTACTCCGTTTTCACCGCGTAGTCCCTATGCAGTAGCGAAGGCAACAGCTTTTTGGGAGGTGGCGAACTATCGGGAGGCTTATGGTTTGTTTGCTTGTTCGGGAATTTTATTCAACCATGATTCGCCGTTAAGACCAGAGCGATTTGTAACGCAGAAGATCGTGGCTAGTGCGGTGCGGATTGCGGCAGGGAAGCAGGATAAGTTGTATTTGGGGAATATTGATATTCAGCGGGATTGGGGGTGGGCTGAGGACTATGTGGAGGCGATGTATTTGATGCTGCAACAGGAGCAGTCGGATGACTATGTAATTGCAACTGGGGAGAGTTATAAGTTGGCAGAGTTTATTGAGATTGCTTTTCGACTGGTGGATTTGGATTGGCGGGAGTATGTGATTAGCGATAAGGACTTGCGTAGACCTACAGATCTTGCAGTGAGCCGGGGAAATCCAACTAAGGCGCGATCGAAAAGCTAGGCTGGGTGGCGAAACATAAGATCGCAGATATTGTCAGATTGATGATGGAGGCTAGAAGGGATAAGTAGAGAATCGATCGAGATAAAATATCTACCAAGGATAGACTTTTATGAGACAATATAAGCCAGAAGCCTTGAAATAACATCTCGATCCCCGATTGCCGCTTACTAATTTGGATATGTCAGAAAACAAAATTTTCAAAGGGAAGTCTATTCTATTAGTGTCTCCAGTTTTCTTTGGCTATGAAGCCGCGATTAGGGATAAGCTAATCGAGCTGGGTGCTGATGTTACTTATGTTGACGATCGACCGACGAATAATTCGTTTGCTAAAGGGATTATTCGGGTGCATCGGAAGTTACTCGACAATGCTATTTCCAAGTACTATGCACAGGTTACTAACGACATTGCCGATCGACAGTTCGATCTGGTATTTTTATTAAATCCTGAAGCCATGCCGCTTTCTTTCTTGGCTATGTGCAAAGAGCGGTGGAAGAAGGCTTTTTTTGTGATGTATATGTGGGATTCTGTCAAGAATAGAAAACATACATTAGACTATGTGCCATATTGCGATCGAGTCTTTACTTTTGACAAGGGTGATGTCGCATTACACAACTTTGATTTTAGACCATTATTTTATCTAGATCTATATTCATCTATTCGTCGAGCGTCGGTACCGATCCTCTATGATGTGTGCTTCATGGGTACTGTTCATTCAGATCGTTATGATATTGCCAAGGGACTAAAAGAATGGTGTGACGCTAATGGATTAAGATGTTATTTCTATTTTTATATGCAGAATAAGACTTTTTACTATGTTAATAAATTGACGAAGAAGAATGGAGATCCATCGATCGAGGAGATTTCATTTAACAAGCTTAGTGCTGCTGAAATTGTGGATGTCGTCCGATCTTCTAAGGCTGTTTTGGATATTCAACATTTCAAACAGACTGGACTGACTATGCGGACGTTGGAAACGCTAGGGGCTGGAAAGAAATTGATTACTACCAATCCTGGAGTTAAAGAGTATGATTTTTATGATAAGGATCGAGTGATGGTAATCGATCGATTCAAGCCTGATGAAATGCTGAATTTAGATTTTTTTCGGGAAGATAATAGTCAGATTCCAGAAGCAGTACTAGAGAAGTATTCGATCGGTAGTTGGCTAAACGATCTATTGAATCTGGATGGTGAAGAGTCCCTCAGCCCACTGAAAAGCATCAGTATCATCTAACATCATTCAACCCAATTTTCTAGCCTTAAACCAGGAATTTGCTTGAAGTGACGCAAGTTCCTGGTGACTCAACCTATAGAAATTATTCATCAACACGAATTATTTTCGCGGGTACTCCAGCCGCCACAACATTATTGGGCAATGATTTCGTCACCACAGCATTCGCCCCGATAGTTACATTATCCCCAATGACAATCCCGCCCAATACTTTTGCCCCCGCACCAATGGTGACATTATCGCCAATGGTGGGGCGATTCTCTGGGCGGTAGCTGATATCGATTTCTTTGGCTCCTAAAGTGACACCTTGGAGGATAGTAACATTTTGACCGATTTTAGTCGCGCCAATTACTGTACCCACGGGATGGGGGATATATAATCCGCCACCGATTTCGCATTGTAGACCGATTTCGATGCCAAAAATCAGAAAATTGAGCAGGGAGGCTATTTTGGCGAGTGGGGTGAGATGAAGATGATGAAAGTGACTGGCGATGCGCCACAGTAGCACGGGGGCAAAGCGGGGATTTAATGCTTTTTTGAAGATGCCCCAGGTGTTGGCTTGAATATCGCTCGCGCCTGCATAGTGATATTGACGCTGAAGATCCGCTAGCAGGATTTGCTTGAGACTCATAAGTTGATGCCGTAAGCGCAAGGCGCAGGCTTTGCCAACGCGGAGCGTTCCTGTAGGGAAATCGCTTTGTTCGATCGAGACGCGACAAAGTTGGTAAAATCTATGGTGGAACCAGAAGGCAGATCTAATAGTGTTGATTTCATATTAGTTGAAAGTTTAGGATTTAGTTGTCTTAGTCTTAATTAGATCGATAAAGTTGATTTTAACACGGGTCTGTAGGGGTTTTGTTTATGCAAATAATATCCGCCAAATAATGACAATCTCTAAACAAAACCCACACTTCTGCTTTTGACGCTCACACCTGCCGGAGGCACAGGCAGATGCTACGCGTTGGCAAAGCCCGCGCCTTGCGCTTACGACAGGCAATGCCAAAGGCAAGGCTACGCCAACAGTGACCACCCAAACCCACAATTAACGTCGATGTCGCCACCATCTCCGCCTACACCCAAACATCGATCGATATCTTCGAGTGGAGAGGGCGGGTTTTGTTGTCAATCTCTAGATATCATCGACATTTATTTGCATAAACCCGCACTTCTGCTAAGGCAGACACTACGCGAACGGCAATCTCAGTGACCACCGCTACAGTTCCTTGCCTTTACAGATACATTTCATAATTCTCTTGAATTATTACCCTTTCGACTCATCACAAAACCCCCCTCTCTCTTAGAGAATAATATTTTGCCATTCTTCAGCGATCGCAAAGCGACTGATATGTTTGACATTAGTTGTTGCTATTATACAGATCTGCCCTGGATATTGGGCACTAATCAGTCGCCATTGAGCGCAGATAATCACATCAGCATCTAGGGTAAGACGATCGGCTGTCGCTAGCCCATTTAATCTAGCTTCTGCCCAGAGTTGGGCGGCAGTCTTTAGGGCTGCTTTTGTTATGGGTAAGAATGTAATCAATTCTTCTAACTCATCTAGATTATTTAAGCTATTGACTTTGGGGGAGACATTATTTTCCAAGATGAGATTCCGTCTTACCTCATAATCACAGATCTCTGAGGATATAATATTAACTCCTTTGGCAAGTAGACCAAACATCCATTTTTCACACGCTAATGCTTGACCTTGCTTGCGTGGACTGGTCACTAAACCAATAATTCCGGTATCTAAGAAGACAATAGCCATATTTTAAGAATATAATTTCTGACCGAGAGGACGATCTAGATCGATTCTTTTTTTAAATCGCTCGAATGCTTCTGCATTTTGAGTATCTTCTTCATCAGTAATATTTTCATGCTTGATAATTCTAGCTTCCATTATATTTACTGCATTGGCTTTGTTTAGATCGATCTCCTTGTAGCAATGTTCTGATGATGAAGTCAGAGACTTTTGAGTTGATAAAAATAGTTTAACTGCTGTGGCATCAGCTCGATCGATGGTCAACGGTTGACTCAATCCTGCGAATAGTAGTTGATGCCGATCGCTTTGTTCGATCGGCACGATCGCGACAAAGTTGGTAAAATCTATGGTTCCACCAGAAGGCAGATCTAATAATGTTGATTTCATCTTGGTTGAAAGTTTAGGATTTAGTTGTTTTAATCTTAATTATATCGATAAAGTCTGTTTGAACACGGGTCTGTAGGGGTGGGTTTATGCAAATAATATCCGCCAATAATGACAATCTTTAAACAAAACCCACCCAAACCCACAATTAACGTTCATGTCGCCACCATCTCCGCCTACACCCAAACATCGATCGTCGATATCTTCGAGTGGAGAGGGCGGGTTTTGTTGTCAATCTCTAGATCTCATCCACATTTATTTGCATAAACAAAGCCCCTACAGTTTCTTGCCTTTGCAGACATATTTCATGATTCTCTCGAATTATCATCGATCGATCGATTTACTTATTTTAGTCTTAATTAGATCGATAAAGTCGGTTTGAACAAGGGTCTGTAGGGGTGGGTTTATGCAAATAATATCCGCCAAATCATGACAATCTTTGAACAAAACCCACCCAAACCCACAATTAACGTTCATGTCGCCACCATCTCCGCCTACACCCAAACATCGATCGTCGATATCTTCGAGTGGAGAGGGCGGGTGACTTGACGCTCATAAATTTCGTTGTTTGAGTTCTTGGGTGGCGGCTTTGGAACGATCTTCATAAATTTCCTGGGTTTGCGCCCAGGTGACAAATTTTTCCAAGCCAGCGGCGAGAGATGTAGGTTTCCAGTCGGGAAATACTTCGTGGAGGGCGGTGAGATCTGCCCAATTGTGGCGGATATCGCCGACGCGAAAGTTGCCAGTAATCTGAATCTCGCTGTTGCTCTCCCACAGGTATTTTAGTTTCTGGGCGAGGTCGATGACTGGGGTAGCCATGCCGCTACCAACATTGAGGAGGAGGGTTTCGCACTCTAGACTGAGGGCGCGGGCGCAGATATCGGCGACATCTTCGACAAAGATAAAGTCTCTCGTTTCTTGTCCATCTTCATAGATATCGATGGGGATATTTTGCCGCATTTGGTTACTGAAGATGGAAATAATCCCCGTGTAAGGGTTACGGAGGGATTGACCTGGGCCGTATACGTTTTGGAAGCGGAGGGCGACGGTGGGGATATTCAGAGCTTGTCCCATTGTGAGGCATATTTGCTCTTGGGCTAGTTTGGTGCAGGCATAGAGGGAGGCGGGCTGTGGGGGGCTGTGTTCTGGGGTGGCGATGGGTTTTACTGTTGCGCCGCATTTGGGGCAGCTAGGCGACCATTGATGGTTGGTTAGTTGGGTTTTGGTGCGGGGGTGGGGGACTACTTGTCCACAGTTGGCAGTACAGAGGTAGGTACCTTCGCCGTAGATGGAGCGGGATGAGGCGATGAGGACTTTTTTGACTTGGTGGGTTTCGTTGGCGAGGATGTCCCACATCAAGCCTGTACCGCCGATATTTTCATCGGTGTAGCGGGCGATTTGGTACATTGATTGTCCGGTGCCTGTTTGGGCGGCGAAATGGACGAT
>JANOPX010000017.1:0-7163 GCA_031422115.1 Chamaesiphon sp. VAR_4_metabat_408
GGACTGGGGGACGGGGGGACGGGGGGACTGGGGGACGGGGGGACTGGGAGACGGGGGGAGGGGGGGACGGGGGGACTGGGGGACTGGGGGACGGGGAAAGTTGCGATCCTCCTACCCTCCTACCCTCCTACCCTCCTACCCTCCTACCCTCCTACCCCTAACCTACTAGCTCTAAAATCCTTGGATGTGGATTAGTACCAGTGAGGACGATATTCGTGCCTGGGGGTAGATTGGTGAGGAACTTTGTGGCTGATTCAATGGTTATTAAACCTAGCTCGATCGATCGACTTAGATCGTCTAGAATAATTAGAGAATATTGACTTGAAACTGTTGCTCCATCTTGGACTGGTCGAACGACAGTTTTGACATATTTCCACAATTGCTGAAAACTGTGCGCCTCCAGATCGTTCAAATCGGCGGTAGAAATATTCCTGGTCAAGTTACACCGAACCCAGTCGAGATTTTGGGCGAGATTCATTACTCGATCGTGTCCCTGGCGGATACCGCCTTTGAGCAACTGAATGACCAAAACCCGCTCGCCTGTACTGGCAATTTTGAGCGCATTGGCGACAATCTCATTACAAAACCGATCTTCAGGAGTATCGATGACCTGAATCTGGCTGGGAAGTTTGGTTGAATGAGTCTGGAGCGGCGAGTACTGAGTAACTGATGTATTGTCTGGCTGAGTAGCGAGTTGGGCGATCGTATTCAAGGTCAAATAAGCCACGTTGCATGGGTGAAGTGTTTCCCCTCTGGGGCAATCGCTCTGACTCATTTGTCTAATGTAGTCAACATCTAGCGGTTTTATCCGAGCGTTTATCCAGTGAAACACTAAATATAGCAGTAGTCAAGCAGAGGCAAACCCTGGAGTGCTGGGGAAGGATCCGCAAAAACCTTGCGGCTAGCACGGGGTCTATAACGGTTCAAAATTTAAAATAATTAACACTTCGATCGACCCCCACCTACTCATCAAAATTGTCGATTCTCAGAAATGGGTCGATTACCTCCGGTAGGCTCCACCAACGATCGAGCCACCATTAAGTCCCTGAAATCGGGGGATGGAATGACAGGCAGTGACATTAGAGTATGCAGATCTCGGTAGGCGATCCCTGAGAATTGTATAAAGATATATCACAATCGAAAAAACATCTTCATAAATGTTGCAGATGCTAAATCTATTTGATAGATTGCAGTTATGTCAATTTGCGCTTCACATTTATTTACCGAACGAGGAGATAAGCTTCATGATTCAAAACTCCCCCGTCTCAATCTGCTATTAATTAATACCAAGTCAACCTATGTGATTTGTTCGATCTCAGTTGCCTAGCATAGGTTATAGCCTCTAAGCGATCGACATTTTTAATTATAACTGTATGATTTGCTACAGAAATATTCAGCTACTTGAAAATCTTTAGTTCATCTTTAAATATCCGACCTTTCATTATGATTCAAGGATATCTAAACTAGATCGATCGATCGGATTTAGATGTTCAAAAATCTAGTGAAACCTTATCTACAGAGGTTTTGACAATGAATATTCAAGGAAAAACAGCCTTAGTTACAGGTGCATCTCGTGGCATCGGGCAAGCAATCGCCTTTGAACTAGCCAAACATGGTATTAAGAGACTACTATTGGTTTCCCGCAACCCTCACCGTCTGGCGGAAATCGCCCTGGATTTAGAAGGGATGGGAGTTGAAGTGATTCCCCTGCCATTGGATCTAGCCGATCGAGTCCGGGTAAATGTGGTAATCTCTCAAGCATGGCGAGATTATGGGCCGATTCATCTCCTCGTCAACTGTGCTGGAGTTGCTTATCAGGCACCTTTTCTAGAATCAAAGTTGCCCCATGTACAGGAAGAGATCGCCATCAATCTGCTCGGTATGTATACGGTGACGCGATCGATCGCTCGGCGGATGGTATCTCAAGGTGAAGGGACGATCGTCAATGTCGCCAGTCTCATGGGTAAAGTAGCCGCTCCTACCATGTCTACCTACTCGGCGACTAAGTTTGCGATCTTGGGGTTTACCCAAGCTCTACGGGGTGAATTGGCACCTCATAACGTGCGCGCGATTTCCTTATTACCTTCTTTGACTGACACCGATATGGTGCGAGATTTGAACTGGTTCCGGTGGGTTGCGCCGATGTCTCCCCAGCGGGTAGCTCAGGCTCTGATGCGGGGGATAGAGCGAGATTCTACGGAAATTACGATCGGTTGGCAGAGTTATTTTACGATTTTGGGAAATCGGTTGATGCCCCAATTAATCGAGAAAATCATGCAGGTTGCTGCTCCTCTGGAAAGTCGGAAGCAATCTTTGCCACAGTTGGAGATCAGGGGGTAGAGGGGTGGAGGGGTGGTAGGGTGGTAGGGTGGTAGGGTGATGGGGTGGTAGGGTAGTGGGGTCATATAAATCTGATTCACTCTTTACCCTCCTACCCTCCTACCCTCCTACCCTCATCCATCACCACGAATCGATTTATAGAGTGTCTCATAAACTTGAGCCGATCGATCCCATCCAAAATCGGCTTCCATGTCGCGTTGTTGGAGTGCTGCCCATTGGGGTTTGTAATTGTAGGCTTCACTAGCGCGTACCATACAGGTATAAAGATCTAGGGGTTCGTATCGATCGAAACAATACCCAGTACCCGATTGATTTTGCGGATCGTTGTGAGATACTGTATCTACCAATCCACCCGTACGACGCACGATGGGTACGCAACCATAGCGCATCGCCAACATCTGCGAAATACCGCAAGGCTCAAACCGACTCGGCATCAAGAAGGCATCCGAACCTGCATAAATCCGCCGGGAGAGAGATTCGTTATACAGCAGATAAGTTGCCATCCGCCCTGGATAGCGAGAAGCTAATTCCCACAATTGATTCTCATAATAGCGTTCGCCTGTGCCCAAGATCACGAATTGAGCATTAGTATAGGCGAGAAAGCGATCGAGTGTTTGGAGGATCAAATCCAAGCCTTTTTGCTCTACCAATCGAGATACCATCCCGACGAGGAAAGTATCGGGGTTGACAGTTAAACCCACCTCTTTTTGCAGTGCGGTTTTATTCTCGATTCTACCGTCGAGAGTTTTGGGGGTAAAGGTTTTGACGAGAGCTGGATCGATCGCTGGATCGTATACTTCTGTATCGATTCCATTGACAATTCCCGACATCTTATCGCCGATAAAGGATAGCAACCCCTCGATTTTTTCACCATATTCTAATGTCCGAATCTGAGCGGCATAAGTCGGCGAAACTGTATTAACTCGATCGGCAAATTGTACCGCTGCTGCCATAGTATTATGCCCCTGCATATACCAAGGACACCAGGTAATTTTTTCCAGATACCACCGCCACGGCCCTTGATAAGCTAGATTGTGAATGGTGAAGACAGTACTAATATCGGGATCTTGGTGCATCCAGACAGGAATCATCCCCGTATGCCAATCATGACAGTGGATAACATCTGGCTTCCAATGATTCCAACAGAATTCCGCCGCTCCATTGGAAAAGAAGGTAAACCGCCAATCCTCATCTTCACCGCCATAAATTCGCTGCGGATCGAAAACAGGATGTCCGAATAGATACAATGGGACATCAGTACCAGGCAAAATTGTTTCGTACACGGCGAAGTAATTGAACATCGCATATCCATTCCAGACAGGTTCGTAGGGAATATCCAATTTACCAACCAGGGAACCATAATAAGGCATAAAGATCCGCACATCATGCCCCATTTTGCGGAGGAATTTTGGCAGCGCACCAACTACATCACCCATCCCGCCAACTTTAGCAATAGGCGCAGCTTCCGCCGCTACAAATAAAATTTTCATATTAATCGATATTATCTTGGGATTTGTCGCCAGGATTGATGACCCAGCCTCAAAATCACCATACCAGCAATTTGACACCACACATACATTATCGATATCCTCATATCTTGCATCAAAACAAATTTACGAGTGTTTTGGGGGATAGGGGATAGGGGATAGGGGATAGTGGATAGAACTGACACTATTCACTACCCCATCTGATGTTTTTGTTTCATTCCCAATCTCTCCATCCCACCAACCAACAAAGCGACTGGGTTCCGCAACCCCACCGTCTCAAATAACCTATGCTTTGAGGGGGGGGTTGGGGGGGGGACACTCCCCCACAAAGGCGGGGGGTCTGGGGGTCGGAACCCCCAGATCCGGGTTCTCTCAACACAAGAAATGCCAACGGATCTCGCACAAGAAACGATCGAATATTACATCACCGTGTAATCGCCATTCGTCGATCGCAATTTCGATACCAAATGATGAAACCGCCATGAAAAGATCGCAGCGGAAATAGCCAAACCGATCGACTGCCCGATCCACAAACCATTACCCCCCAGATCGGTGTGAAAACCCAGCCAGTAGCCACTACTCAAGCCAATTCCCCAAAAAGCAAACAAACTCAGCAACATCGGAATTCGGGTATCCTGCAAGCCATACAGAGCACCCATCAAGATCTTTTGAGGGCCGTCCAAAATTTGCGAAATGGCGGCAATTTGCATCAATCCAGTGGCTAATCTAATCACATTGGCATTTTGGGGATTGTCCGTGTCGATAAAAATCCCGATAATTTGCTGAGGAAATACTAGTAGAATGATGGTGAGGACAATCATAAAACCTAAACCGATCGAGGTACTCACATAACCAGCGCGAGCTGCTCCAAGTATATTTTGTTTGCCAATTTCTTGGCCGACGCGAATTGTTGCCGCATGGGACATTCCCAATGGCACCATAAATGTAATGGCAATCGTTTGGAGGATAATCTGATGGGCTGCGAGTGTTTGGATACCTAATTTACCCATTAGATAAGTGACGATCGTAAATAGTCCAATTTCTAAAGCTGTGGCAATACCGATCGGTATGCCAACTCGTACGAGAGAATTGAGTATTTGGAGATCGAATTGATGTAAATTTCCAAAAAAACTATATGTTTTGAGTTCTTTCTGAGTCAGAATATAAGCAATTAATGCCAAGAACATTGCCCATATTGCCGTGACACTAGCTATTGCTAAACCAGCAATTCCCATTTGAGGAAAACCAAATTTACCAAAACCTAAAGCATAGTCACCGATCGTATTAATAATCGTGCCACCGATCGCGATCGACATCACAATCCGAGGATGAGACATGGCTGAAACGACAGTACGAAACAGGGAAAACCCCAAAGCGGGCAAAAATCCCCAAGCCATAATTTTTAAATAAGTACTGCCCAAAACTACCGTCGTTTCTACCTGTCCCAAATTGCTCATCACCAAGCCAAAATTGGCAATACAAAAAGAGATCGGGATTGCCAAACCTATTACCAATACACAGCCCTGTCTGACGACATTCTCAATTTGAGACTTATTTCCGGCACTATGTGCTGTTGCGACGATCGGACTAATGCCCATCACCACCCCTGCTGCTGTATATAAAAATACACTAAAAGTAAGTGAAGCTAATCCACCCGCAGCGAGGGTTTCTAGTCCCATTCTGCCCATCATTAGTGTATCGACAAATCCGATTGCTGCTTGAGATAGTTGCCCGCCAACGAGCGGAAGGGCGAGCTTTGAAAATTCTTTGATTTCCCGACGAACCTGCGCTCCAATTAATGTGAATTTGCTCTTATTCATTTCACTTAAATTGGATATTAATTTTAATTTTTTATCTGGCTAATTCTATTATACTTTAACACATTTGAAACTAGCTAATCCAGGATTCATGCTAGGATTCAATCCAAAACTCTTAACCTACCTTAAAATGCTGTGTGAGCACATCTAATGGCGAACAATCCCAATAGTCAATATGACTGACGATCGATTCATTTTCATCCAGTAACATCTCACTTCGCCCACTAATTTTGATGCGTGGATACCAGGGGAGTGGAGTATTCCAATTCAGAGTCCAGCGAGTAGTAATAGAGTTATCGACGCGATCGATTTGATGCAATTCTAGTTGGGGAGACTTGAAGCAAAATTGAATAAATTTTATCATTTGTTGATAGCGGCTCAATCCTCGAAATCGCGATAGTGGATCTTGAAAATAGACATCAGTCGCATAAATATGATAACTTTGGTCGATCGGGAATTTGGCATAGTCTTGACGTAGAGTCTCGATGATATCCATGATGAGGGGTGACGTAAAAGGCACAGAGATAGCTATCATCTCTAATTATCGATCGACTTTGGGCATTCTGAGTGTAGGACTTACAATATAAATCCCCCATGAAGAAGATTAATCTCCAGGAATTGGCACTCGTGATAGCGGTGAAGGAAATAGATCCTACCTTAATTACGCCAGAGTTCCTCAAATATAGCCAAGTCGTGCCTGCTGACTGGGAAGTAGCAGGGCAACCCCTTCGGAATTTTCAAGGCTCCCAGGTGACTTTTCAGAATGGTGTGAGTGTGATTGCTCAACCACAGCGGATTAGTTTTGCAGAGTTGGCAGCAGAGAAAGAAACGGATGCCCTAATTTCTGCCCAACTAGCTGTGAAATTGGTAGATGTGCTCCCTAGCCTCAATTATGTTGGTGTGGGAATTAATTTGCGCGGCTATATCGACTTTGGTAGCGACACCCGTCAAGCGCGAGATTTTATGTTCCAAAATCTCTTGGCTCCAGGTGCATGGAAGCAATTGGGTAATGCTCCAGTTCAGGCGGGCATCAACTTGGGTTATACTTTTGACGATCGCCGTCTGAATCTGACGATTAATGAAGCGACGCTCCAAACTCCTGACGGTCAAACTAGTTCGATCGCCCTATTTAATGGTAACTTCGACTATGATGTCGCCACCACCATCGCCACCGCCGCACATACCCAACGCATCAAACAAATCGTTAGCAATTGGCAGCGAGATTTTGAGCTATATAAAGAAGTTGTCGGTCAATTTATGTTAACTGATTCTGTTATTTCTTTTCCCTCTTTAGTTTAATATTCTGAAAATATTTAGCTCCAATCTATCCCCTACTTCTCCTTAGAAGTCGGGGATATTGTGTATATGTAGAAATCTAACCCACATTCCGCACTTCAGTTTTCACGACATGACTCTAAACATGCGTACTAATCAATTCGCTCGGAAACAGTGAATGAAAAGGCGGAAACAGCACAGTTAGTACGCTACATTTGAAGTGGACAGGAAGTGATAAGATTAA
>JANOPX010000018.1:0-7144 GCA_031422115.1 Chamaesiphon sp. VAR_4_metabat_408
TAGTCTACCAGCGGGTTTGTCCCAGCGGAGGAGGCGGATAACGGTTAGCCAGGTGGGTTCGAGGGTGGGCATGGGGGACGGGGGGATGGGGGGACGGGGGGATGGGGGGACGGGGGAGACGGGGAGACGGGGAGACGGGGAGACGGGGAGACGGGGAGACGGGGAGACGGGGTGATTGTAAAAACACAATCTCATAGCTCAATTCAGTAATACCGAGCCGCCCACTTAGTCCCCCAGTCCCCCAGTCCCCCAGTCCCCCAGTCTCCCTCTCCCTCTCCCCCTCGTTCCCTATTTTACACTCAGCGTCTCCGTGAAGAATCGAGACTCATCAAACATCTATCTTTCAAGGTGTGGGATAATGAATAGTAAGGTTGTGATAAGTGGATCGAGTAGCGGTGAGACTCAGAAACCGCAGACGCTCAATAAGTACTTTTAATAAATTTTTTCAATTCTTCATCTAAAATTTCTTGAACATGCCACGAATATTAGTCGTCGATGACGATGCAGCGATCGCGGAAATAGTCTGTATTAACCTCGAAATGGCTGGATACGAAGTCAATCAAGCCCCCGACGGGATCCAAGGACAAGCCATGGCGATTCAAATCCAGCCGGATTTGATCGTGTTGGATTTGATGCTCCCCAAAGTCGATGGTTATACAGTCTGTCAACGTCTGCGTCGTGACGACAGGACTTCCGATATCCCCATCCTGATGCTGACAGCTCTAAGCCAAACCCAGAACAAGGTCGAAGGCTTCAATGCTGGAGCCGATGACTACCTCACCAAACCATTTGAAATCGAGGAAATGCTCGCCCGCGTGCGCGCTCTATTGCGGCGTGCCGATCGCATTCCCCAAGCCGCCAAACATAGCGAAATTCTCAGTTATGGTGCCCTCACTCTAGTTCCCGAAAGGTTCGAGGCAGTTTGGCTGGGAGGCACGATTAAGCTCACTCACCTCGAATTTGAACTCCTGCACTGTTTGCTCCAGCGACATGGGCAAACAGTGTCTCCTAGTGACATTCTCAGGGAGGTCTGGGGTTACGATCCAGACGACGATATCGAGACAATCCGCGTCCACATCCGCCACCTCCGCACAAAAATGGAACCCGATCCTCGTCGCCCCAAATATATCAAGACGATTTACGGTGCAGGCTATTGTCTCGAACTCCTCGGCGAACACGAGCAAGAAAAAGTTTCTACCTAATCTGGATTGCTGCCAAAGTCGATAACCAGTGAATCGTGAGGAGGGCTTTGTTTTGTACGTCAGTTATCGTGCAATTGGATCCGAAACACAGCAAGAAATCTCGGTAGGGGCAATTCATGAATTGCCCCTACCGAGATTTCTTGCTAAAGCTTTTGAATAATTTCATCAAAATTTAACAGAACGTAACCTGTCCATCCCTGAGAGTAACTCCACCAGCCATTGAGTGCAAAAATGTATTCTCTGGGGTGAAATGAGCAACCGTACGGTCAGTTTGGCAATTTTTTCAGGTTCAGTGCTGCTGAATCAGAAATTGGGTTAATTTTTCCAGATATCTCTCGATCGGCAGATATTAATTGACTGAGATGTTATGTCAAATATATCGATTGGTTGATGTGCTTATTTAGTAGATTTATTTAATTAGGGCTGATTATCGAGCAGGAGGGATTGCTCCAGATTCAAATGTCATGCCTGTTGTTATCAGGCATGAGGTTATCCTACCTCCACTGGGACATGTTTCGCATCAGGTGAGTTGAGACACATCCGATTTATCGATCGACGTGGAGCCAGCTACCGATGGAATACCTGCGATTAAAATCGTGGCTAATGATGCAAAGTCCGCCTACGCGGACTAGGAAATTCAGTCCGCGTAAGGCTCCTTTCGCACCATGAGCAGCGGTTTTAACCGCTGCGATTCTAGGTAGCAACGTAAATCGGCTCTAATCCACTTGGGATGCTTTTGGGAAAATTGCCTCGCAGATGGTGCGTCTAGCCACTGGAACTGACAATACAACCGAGGTTGTGACTGTGGCGTAGGGGATAAAGCGATCGACCAATTGCTCCAAATGACTGACTGATGTAACAGCAACCTTGACTAGATAATGGTCGCTACCTGTCACACGGTAGCAAGATTCGACCTCTGGAGCTGCTTGGAGCAGCGATCGAATCTCATCGCAGCGATGCCCAAAAGCTCTAATCGTAATGAATGCAGCGATCGCTAATCCCAGTTTTTCGAGGTTTAATTCGGCTCGATAGCGCGTAATAATTCCGGCTTCCTCTAGGCGGCGGACTCGCTCCGTGACGGCTGGTGAAGACAGCCCTACCCGTTGTCCCAACTCTTTGAATGGGACGCGGGCATCCTCCTGGAGAATTGTCAGGATCTGCCAACTGGTTGCATCGAGTAGTTTTTGGGGATTGGGAATCATGATTTTGAGCCAAGTTAGGTAAAATCTGTAAAATACCTTTTTATTTTAAGCTTTTTCTCTTTAACACCTACTTTTATGTATTTAATACAGCAAAATAACTTTATATACTGGAGACATTGAAAGGAGTGGAGTTATCCATCAATGTCTACCCAAACTGAAATCGCGATTCGCCCACTGACATCATTTTTAGGGGCTGAAATTGAGGGAGTTGATGCTTCGATCGCAATCTCAACCGATCTGCTGACTCAGCTCAATGATGCACTCATTGAGCATCAATTACTCGTGTTGCGAAAGCAAGCCCTAACTGTCGAACAACAGATTGCCTTTAGTGCCAATTTTGGCGAATTAGAGAAGTTTAGTCCTCATCCCAATTACCCACAGCATCGCGATATTTTCCCAGTATCCAATCGAGAAGAAGAAGGTTATTTGAATGTTGGGCACTACTGGCATCATGATGGTTCATTTTTAGAAACGCCGACTCATTTATCGTTGTTTTACTTTCTCAAAGCACCAGTTGAGGGTGGCGATTTTCTGTTTACAAATATGTATCTCGCATATGAAATGCTACCAGAAAAACTCAAGCAACAGGTGGAATCTCTAGAAACAATCCATCGCAATGGAGTGGTGCATTCTTTGGTGCGATCGCATCCCATTACCGGACGTAAATCACTGTATATCAACATGGGATTAACTGTTGGGATTAAAGGTTTTTCTCATGAAGAAAGTGTCTGGCTAATTCGAGATTTGAATCGTCATCTGAACCGTCCAGAGTTCGTGTATCGGCACAAGCTGCAAGTGGGAGATTTGATTATTTGTGACAATGCCTCGGTTGCTCACTTTGCGACTTACGCAGACCCCCAATATCTCCAACTCCAGCGTCGGACAACCGTTTGCGGAACCGTTCGATTTTAGGAATCGATTATGTCTCAATCTTCTAGTCAAAGAACATCGTTGATGAGTTTAAGTCGTTTTGAAGCTTTTAGCGATGGTGTTTTTGCGTTGGCGGAGCCTATCGGAACGATAATCGCTGCCACACTTTTAGCTCTCGAAATTCGGGTTGCAGATTTATCAAATGCCACATCTCAACAAGTTTGGCATGAGTTGCTACACCTTTTTCCTCATGTGATTAGTTATATCACGAGTTTTATTGTTAGAGAAGAGGCTAAAGAATCTTGATGAAACCTCAAACCCTGATTGACGGACAAAACTCCTGAAACGTCGAAAAATCGTAGGTTGGGTTGCGCGTAGCAAAACCCAACCAACCCCGCCAACACCCTAGAGATGTTGGGTTTTCTCTCGCGGGGAGACGCTTCTGCTAAGGCAGAGGCTTCGCCAACGCGTTAGCGTAGCTTGCGCTTTGCGCTTACGCGGGCTGCTACCCAACCTACGATAAAAGATTTGTCCGTCAATCAGCCTCAAACCTCTTGGTTGATGGCGATCGTTTGTGCGTTTGCAGTTGCCAATCTTTACTACAATCAGCCAATCTTAGCGGAGATTGCCAAAAGTTTTCATGTTAGCGCGGCTGAGGTTGGCTGGATTCCGACACTTACCCAACTGGGATACGCTTCTGGACTATTATTGTTCGTGCCTTTGGGCGATCGAGTAGAGCAACGACGATTAATCATCATCATGTTGTTGGTTACGGCTGTCAACCTATTTGCGGCGGCATTATCACCAAATCTCAATATGTTGATTCTGGCAAGTTTTGCGATCGGTGCCACTACCATCGTCGCCCAACTGCTCATCCCTTTTGCGACTACCGATGCTTTCATACATCAATTCAGCAATACCATTATCTCCGGTAAGCTACGCCAAGGAGTTAAGTTGCACGAGAACGGGTCAAATTACGCACTTGAGATTTGAAAAAAATCCTCAAGTGACCAGAACTAAACTAGTTTTGAAGGATTCGATCGTCCAACTCAGGTTAAAAGGAAAATACAGCACGCAATGTGCCTGTGAAGATTGCGCCGTTACTACCTTGATTGGCGGGATTAGTAATTACTTGAACGATCGGTGTCATGCTTAAATTGTTACTAACTGGGATGTTGTAAAATGCTTCAAAATTAGTTTGAGTGGCATTACCAACTTCGCTGAGTATAAACGGTTGTGCGACTCCAATTCCTGCCAGATCGTTTTTGGTGAATAGATCTTGAAATGCGATTCCAGCCGACCAATATTGGGGGCGAATATCTCCGAGTGTTGTGTTAGGATAGGAACCAGATCCATATCGGGCAAATAAGCCAATTTGGGGAGTAATTGCAAAGTCTGCATTCGCTCCGACAACCCCAAACTTGCTACCGAGTAACTCTCCGCCACTGTATTGTAACCGCATAGTCAGAGATTTTATCGGTGCATATTCTAATTCAATGATGCCCAAATAGGGGTCGCCAAAAAGTCCACCTGTCGCGCCGCCACCTGCGATCGGAAATAGACGAATATCATTAGCTGCACCACCACCAAAAAACTGTTGATTTTCAGGCAAACCTGTAGAACCACTACTGGCAATATAAACGCCGCGCACAGAGAATGGACTTTGCTTTGGCTTCCAATCGATTGCCGCTCCAGCTCCACCTGGTCGAGCTAATAGGATAAAATTATTGGTAATTGCAGCGGTGGAAAAATCTCGAAAACTAACATTTGCATAACGATTTTTATCGACAAAATCTGGTGCTACCATTTGGGGGCCGATCGTGACACTCAGATCCTCGATCGGTTTGAACGTATAATACAACCGTCCCAAACTAACTTGTTCTCGCCCAGGTACGGCAAAATCCAGAACGCTCCCAAAATTTGGCTCTAGGAAACCAGCCGCATTATCTCCTGTGCCAGGGCTAGCAGCGACGAGACGCACCTTTAATAGGTCGGTACGATTAAAACTAGTATTGAGGTCGAAACTGACGCGATAGAGGCTGGTGATGTTGGGCTGATTTTGACTGACGATCGCACCTCTGGGCGCAATAATTTGGTTCCCACTAAAGGTACCTGCATTGATGGCAAAAATCGCTTGTCCAGTTAATTTTGTAGTTGGTAAAAATTGCTGAGATTCTAGTTGGTTTGTGCGTTGTTCGAGGATGTCTAGCTTTTGGTCGATCGCTTTTAGTTCGGTCGCGAATTCACCCTGCAATCGTTGTAATAAGTTTAGATCTTGTTGACTAACTTTATCTTTGAGCTTGCTACTGAGCAGCCGATCGAGTTTGTAGATACAAGATTCGATCTCTGGGGCAAATTCATCACGAGTGGGAATAGATGTTTCCCTAGATAGAAAATTTGGAGAGACACATTGATAACGTTTTGAGAGAGATTGTAGAGATTTAAAAGCCCAACTTGTCGATCTTAGATCTGCGGATGGACTGATTTGCAGCACTTGGGCAATTACCCCCGCAGTGCTGGCAAAGCAATTTAAAAATAAGAGGATGGGAAGTAATAAATAGTTGAATCTTGGCATAGTTAATTAAATCGAAGTAGCTCGATCGACATTCCCATAAATCTCCATAATAGTGTTGAGCAACTTTAAGGCATCAGGTTTCGATCGCTGAAATGAATTGCGCCCAATAATCGAGCCAAATCCCCCACCTTGAGCGATCGCACGGATTTCATCCAACACTGTTGAATCGCTTTCTGTCGCACCTCCAGAGAAAATCACAATCCGATTGCCGCCAAAAGTACACTGAACCACATGGCTAACCCGTTCTGATAAAGATTGGATTGGAATCTGCTGTTGGGTATAAACTTTTTTCGCAGCTTCCTGCTCAATATGTGTGGTTGGTAATTTTACTTTGATGATATGTGCGCCCAATTGAGCCGCAATATGGGCAGCATATGCAGTTACGTCGATGGCAGTTTCTCCGGCTTTGCTCAAACTCGATCCACGGGGATATGACCAGATAATTACAGCTAAACCATTACGTTTTGCTTCTTCGGCGATCGCATGAATTTGTCCATACATATCCAATCGATGAGATGAACCTGGATAAATGGTGAAACCAATTCCCACGCATCCCAGTCGCAGCGCATCTTGAACGCTACCTGTTAATGCTTGGTAGGGATCGGCATCATCTACTAATACATCATGGTCGTTGATTTTTAGAATTAATGGAATTTGCCCAGCAAACTCACGCGCACCTGCTTCTAGAAAACCCAGTGGAGCTGCATAAGCATTACAACCTGCTTCGATGGCTAATTTGAAATGATAATGTGGATGATAAGCCGCCGGATTTGCGGCAAAACTGCGAGCTGGGCCGTGTTCAAAGCCTTGATCTACTGGTAAAATCACGAGTTTACCAGTTCCAGCAAGTTGTCCGTGATTGAGTAAGCGAGCTAAGTTGGTCAAGGTGCCAGGGTTATCGCTACCATACCAACTGAGGATTTCTTGGACTTTGTGTGTCATGATTTCTGCTCCTGTCGATCGAGTTAAGTTGCACGAGAACGGGTCAAATTACGCACTTGAGACTTGAAAATGGCAAATCCTAAAGCGACCAGCACTAAACCACCGCCAGTGAGCGCGTAGGTACCGCCCAAGCCGATATTTTTGGTCAATGGCTGAGTGACGATCGGCGATAAAAACTGTCCCAAGAACATCGCGGTAGAAAGACCGCCCAAAGCTCTACCTCGCATGGCATCAGGTACAGCACTACTCAGCCACACCGACATATTTGGCATGAGAATTCCTAAACCCATCCCCGAAATTGCGAGTCCAGTTAACACCTGTGCCCAGTTGGAAGATTGACCGATTAATAGATA
>JANOPX010000019.1:0-2849 GCA_031422115.1 Chamaesiphon sp. VAR_4_metabat_408
GAGGCTCAACCCAACCTACGTTATCTCAAAAGTTATTGCTGAATTTGAGTAACTAAATGAACCAATTCTGGTAGAATTAATTTCTCCATGCCTAGCTTGACTGCTCCACTAGAACCAGGTAGAGAGAATACTAATAACTGATGATAAGTACCTGCAATGGCACGAGATGCGATCGCTCGCGACCCAATTTCTTCATAACTTAATAACCGAAAGATTTCGCCAAAACCAGGTAAAGTTTTGGTTAATTTACTAGCGATCGCATCATAAGTAGTATCTCGTGCCGATATTCCCGTTCCACCATTAAAGACGATTGCTTGAATCTTTGAATCTGAAGCTACGGCACGCTCTAATTCTAATTGAATGTGAGTAGGTTCGTCAGGAATAATTTGATAGTTAATAACTCGATGTCCAGCAGATTGGAGTAGTCCTTCGATCGTTTTACCACTGATATCGGTATCGACTGTACGGGTATCACTGACGGTAACTATGGCACAATCGATCGCCATCTCAATGGAATTCGGATGGGGTTGAGATGATGAAGTAGACATCAATTTCAGATTTAGGTGGAAATTAGCAAAAACTTTAGATGGTGAGCATTGCCCACCATCTGACTATCTTTTAGCTCTCTACTTCTGGCTCATTATTAGCTTTACTCAAACCCAAGCCATTTAATGCGGCGTAGCGATTCATGAAGCGCATAAATCGATCCCACTCTGCTTCAGTATTCATGATATAGATTGCTTCCAGAGCATCTGGCTTACCATTGACAAACTTTGCCTTGACTTCTTTGCTGGTGATTTCGCCTTCTTCATCAATCATATATAGCCCAGTCACGTCTTCATTCACCTCATTTCCCAAAATTGCGGGATTCTGAAAGTAGAATGATGCCTTACTCTGTTGCCCATTGCGAGCTTTGGACAACCGGATATCGGGAACTACAGGTTCGTTGGTTCCTCTGGAAAACTGGATTTGCGCCATAACCAAATTTCAATAATGTTGTCTTAATATATTAGTCTATCTCTTCAACTATTGATAAACTAGATCCCCGACTTCAAAGGAGAAGTCGGGGATCTGAATGGGCTAGATCTCCTAGCGGATATATTCCTTGAGAATACTGTTACGATTTGGGTGGCGCAATTTGCGGAGGGCTTTTGCTTCGATTTGGCGGATGCGTTCGCGGGTGACGTTGAAGATTTGACCGATTTCTTCTAGAGTCTTCATTCGTCCATCGTCTAAGCCGTAGCGGAGGCGGAGTACGTCACGTTCGCGGGGGCTGAGTGTATCGAGTACCCCTTCTAAATCTTCACGGAGCAAGCTCTTGGAGACTTGATCTTCGGGCATTTCGCCGTCTGCTTCGATAAAGTCACCAAGGCGAGAATCTTCTTCTTTACCGATGGGTGTTTCGAGGGAGATTGGGAGTTGGGCAGATTTGGCGATGAAGCGGAGTTTCTCGATGGTCATTTCCATCCGAGTAGCGATTTCTTCTTCGGTGGGTTTGCGACCCATTTCCTGAGATAATAGTTTGGTGGTCTTTTTGATCCGCGAGATGGTCTCGTACAAGTGGACGGGGAGACGGATGGTGCGAGATTGATCCGCGATGGCGCGGGTGATGGCTTGGCGAATCCACCAGGTAGCGTAGGTGGAGAATTTATAACCTTTCTCATGATCGAACTTTTCGGCGGCGCGGATGAGTCCTAGACTACCTTCTTGGATCAGATCTTGGAAGGATAAACCGCGATTCATGTATTTTTTGGCGATCGATACAACCAACCTGAGGTTAGACTGTACCATCTTATCTTTCGCCCGTCGTCCGAGGAACAACCGATGGCGAAATTGCTGGAGTGGCATATCTACAGCCAATGCCCACTCACGATCGTGGGGTTCGCGATCGAGTTCGTGGAGGAGTTTTTCCCGCAACCGTTCCAATTCTAACAAGTCAGCAATTTTCCGCGCCAATTCGATCTCTTCATCAGCTCTGAGTAGTCGAATTCGACCGATTTCTTGGAGATACAACCGAATCGAGTCTTCGGTAAACTGCTTTTTCTTGGTTTGAGCGCGACGACGAGAGGCTTTGACCTTTCCCCCAGGCTTACCATCTTCTTCCTCCGTATCTGATTCACCGTCAGCAGTAAAATCAACTAGATCGTCGGGATCGGCATCTTCATCGAGTAATAGTTCTAACTCGGTGTCAGCGTCTTTAGTTGTCAAGGTGGCGAGCATGTTTTTAGCCTGGGTCATGTGTATTTCCTCTTACTCCTATCTGTTACTACAAAAAATAATGTGGGTATTATATTTAAGCGGACAATAATTTAATTATTTGCATATTTTGAACAAGTTTAGAATCGTTACCGTCGATCGTCTAATGTGCCATGCAAATCTTCTCAGCAGAGAATTAATAGCCACAGATCTTCAGTTTCTCCAGGGTGACGGAAAACTCTTTTGATTGTAACTCTTATTATTAACTCTGCCAGTTGCAATTGTTAATTAAAATGTCGCACTATTCACAATGCGCTCTCACAATCTCAGTTTGACCCTTTTTATTGGTTACTGGTCAACGTTTGCGCCGTCCTGACGGTGCAAGTTTTAATATTTATTAACAATTGACTCTAATCTAAATGCCCGACAGCCGAATGGCGATAGTTTCACTCTTTAGAAGCAGCGACAAGGGTACATTTTTAGGACTAGATGGTCAAATTAGTTAAAAAACTACTACGAGCAACTGACATGAGTTGGTAAACAAGCAATTATTCATCGCTCTCACTCCACAGTCTAACTGTTTCGTTTATCTTTGCCCACCTAGTTCAGCCATATGGGAGAGGGGGAGGGGGGAGGGGGGGACGAGGGGACGG
>JANOPX010000020.1:0-20432 GCA_031422115.1 Chamaesiphon sp. VAR_4_metabat_408
GCTGCGGCGATTGAATTCGAGCATATGCTCACTCGGAATACTTCAGCTTTGTGGGGGGAGGGGGAGTAGGGAGAGGGGGGGAGGGGGAGACTGGGAGACTGGGAGATTAGGGAGAAATTTTGGCTCAATTGGGTGATGTGATGTATTCGATCGATCCATACTCTCCACCAATGACAATCGCACCAGCATAGTCAGGCGAAATCTTGAGTTTCTCAATCTGCCAAAAATTTGATTCCTGGCTCCCTCTCTCCCTCTCTCCCCCTCCCCCCCTCTCCCTACTCCCCCTCCCCCCACAAAGCTGAAGTATTCCGAGTGAGCATATGCTCGAATTCAATCGCCGCAGCTACCCCAAACTGAATTCCCCCCAAAATCCAGAAAGCTTCCAGCATAAACCCACTTTGATAATCCTCGATCTGATTTCCGGCATAGGCAAACCACATATCACCGATATAGAAACAGACGATGGCTTGAGCGTTTACTTGCCAAGCACTACTCATTCGTCCACCCCAAAAAGCTAGAATCATAATTACTGCCAAAGTAAATAAACCAACATCACACCAAACATAAAAGATGTTCAAATTTTGCCCATAAGGTTTGAAGATGCGATCGAAAAACATTACCCATTCAGGTGCTGCTGTTTGCGGTTCACTCGGTGGCTGTGTCACTTCTGGTGCGGTAGTCACTGTTGTCACACCTTGAACTGAGCTAATCTCTGCTACTGGCGGTGCTAGACTAACTGCTGGCGGCTTGAGAATCCACATTACGAGGATTGATGAATAGATGGTAATTCCTAGGACGATCGCCCATTGATATATTTTTAATCTAACTTTGTTGGTGACGATCGCAACGATCATTGCTAATAATAAGCAGACATAAAAAAATATAAAAAATGGATCGCCGAGAGAACCAGTTGAATTGAGATGCCAAACTAATTCCCACGAACTGAAAAAGATACTCCCGATCAGAAAAGATATCAAAGCCATACCAATGAGCAGCCACACCTTACTTCCACTGGGCATTCGTCGGCTCAATCCATTCCGAATACATAATATTCCAGCAATTAATGGGGGCAAATTTTGTAATATATAGGCAGTAAAAATACGATACCAAAATGGTCGTTCGATCCCCTGTGGTGGCCCACTAAAAAAAATATATACAAATAAAGATAACCCCGACCAAATTAATGCCCAAAAGACAACATTTTTCTTCTGCCATAGATGCTCTGAATTAGATACCTTTTGAAACAGATTCAACAACATATAATTATTTCTCCATGCTCTAGATGAGAGGCTACAATAAGTTACCTTTGTGTCGATCGGCCTAAACAGCTAATCTGATTTTACTACCATCGAAAATTAGTATGCCCAATTAGCGATCGAATCTCATCAATCTAGAGCTGAAAACATTTGTGGAGTCATAACTTTGACTCCACTCAATATGCTACAGATATTTTCAGCTCGACTCAATCTTTAGTTACCGCGTAATAAGGCAACTCCCATCACAATTGTGCCTAATCCAACTAATTTAGCTAGACTCAGATCTTCTTTGAACAATCCAATACTAAAGATTAGTGTAGCTACTGCTTCCAATCCCAAAATTGAAATATATGTACTGCCGAGATCGGTTTTAGAAATTAGTAATGTTTGTAAAGCGGCACCTACCCCAAAACAGGCGAAAACAGCTACAGTATATCCAGGTTGAGACAATCCTAGGGAAAGCTTCATAAATATACCACCGATCGCAAAGACCATCGCCGCACCACAACTCATCAGAAAATTCATAACATTTAATTTCCTAAACTTTAAAATTAGCTAGATACAATAAACCGCTAATGGTGCAAACCCATTAAAACAAACTGACGCATAGGTGCTAGTATAGGCTCCAGTACTGAGAATTTGGACTGTATCTCCAGCTTGCAAATTTAAGGGTAAATAATAGTCGGATCGATCGTATAAAATATCAGCACTATCACAAGTTGGGCCTGCTAAAATAACCGAACCTGTAGCTTTACCATCCCAAGGTGTGCGAATTCGATACTTAATCGCTTCATCCATTGTTTCTGCCAAACCGCCAAACTTACCAATATCCAAAAATATCCAGCGGCGATCTTCTGTATATGATTTTTGGGCAACTAATACCACTTCAGTATTGATTACCCCCGCATCACCCACTAAAGATCTTCCTGGTTCGAGCATTATTATCAGGTTGGATCTGCTAAAGTGTTTGCTCATAGCAGTTTTGATGGCTTCAGCATAGCTAGAAATACCCTCAATTGGAGTCAAATAATGGGCGGGAAAACCTCCACCCAAATTTATCATCTGTAGCTCAATTCCCACAGCAATCAAGTCTTCAAATAAACTCGCAGTAGTGGCAATAGCTATATCCCATTGTTTGACATCTAGCTGCTGGGAACCAACATGAAAAGATAAACCATATGGCTCTAATCCCATCCTCAGACTGCAACTAAGTAAATCTTTTGCCATATCACATTCACAACCAAATTTGCGTGATAGTGGCCATTCTGCTCCAGGGCATTCCATCAGTAATCGACAGTAAATTTGAGAGCCAGGGGCATATTTTGCTAGTTTTTCTAGTTCCTGAAGACTATCGAAGGCAAATAGCCGAATTCCCAACCGATAGGCGGTATCAATATCGACAGCTTTTTTGATCGTGTTGCCAAATGATATCTGCTGAGGTTGAGCACCAGCATCCAGACAGGCTTGAATTTCGGGTATACTCGCTGCATCAAATCTCGAACCTAGCTTGACTAGTAGTTGTAATATTTCTGGTGCTGGATTGGCTTTGACAGCATAGTAGATCTGAGTATCTGGTAATTCTGCTGTCAAGGTTTGATAGTTATTGGCGATCTCTTGTAAATCCATCACCAGATAGGGTGTTGGTAAAGATTGGCTCTCAATAAAATCAAAGATTCGTTGGTGCGTCGGTTTGACTAATTCTATTGCGGGCATATTCGATCGATTCTAAGCTTAGTTATTAACTACACTACAGGCATTTAGTAGTTTTGTCTTCAGGGATCCCACCTAACCTTTTACACCACTTCCGGCGGCGGTGGGGACGATATACTTTTGGACAAAGACGAATAGGATTAGTACAGGTGCGATCGATATTACCGAGCCAGCCGCTACTAGTCGCCAATTCAAGCCAAATGCACTCTCGGAGAGCTTGGCAACCGCCAAAGGTAAGGTATAGTATGTATCTTCCTGAAGGACGATTAGAGGCCATAGGAAGTCACTCCAGGCACCGATGAAGACGAATATCGAGAGGGTTACTAGTGCTGGGCGAATGGCGGGAAGCATGATACTCCACCAAATCCCAATTTCCCAACAACCATCGATTCTGGCGGCTTCTTCTAGTTCTTTGGGGACGGATTGAAAGGCTTGGCGGAGTAAAAAGATGCCAAAGGCTGAAACTAGGTTGGGTAAAATCGCCCCCAAGTAACTATTGACTAGTCCCAATTGGACTGTCAGGATGTATAGAGGAATCATGATAATCTGAAAGGGAATCATGATGGTGGATACGACGATCGCAAAGATGACTTCTCGCCCTTTGAATTCTAATCTGGCTAAGGGGTATGCAGCAAGAGCACAAAAAATCAGGTTGATAACAACGCTGAGAATTGCCACAACACTACTATTGAATAAGTAACGTCCAAAATCATTACTTTGCCATACGGTGATGATATTTTCGAGTGTTGGATGGCTGGGTAATAGTTGCGGTGGCGATTGAAAAATATTCTCATCGGCTGATTTTAGAGCTGTACTTAATAGCCATAATAAGGGGAATAACATCACTCCAGCGATCGCACTCAATCCCCCATAGAGTAACCATAGCTTTGTTGTTGGCGACTTCCAAAAGTTGTCAAGGAAGGATTGAGATTGCTTGGCGTTCTGCATTATTCCGATTTTGGATTTTGGATTTTGGATTTTGGATTGTGGATAGGCAATGCCAAAGGTAAGGCTAATGCTAATAATATGAGTTTCGGGTTACTTTTTCGATAATTTAGTTGCTTGCTGGTAGTCATCAGTCGCTCCGCTTTTATCGCCTACAGATGCACGCGCATTACCACGGTTTTTGTAGACATCGGCTCGATTTGGTTGAAGATCGATAGCTTTTGTGAAGTCATCGATTGCCCCTTTTTTGTCAGCTATATTAGCGCGAGCATTACCCCGATTGAAATAAGCATCCGCACGATTACCATCGAGGTTGATTACTTGAGTATAGTCCTGAATTGCCCCTTTTTTATCGCCCGCGTTATATCGAGCATTACCGCGATGGAAATAAGCAGCAATTCGATTTGGTTCTAGCTCAATAACTTTAGTATGATCCTCGATTGCGCCTTTCTTATTACCTAGTGCAGATCGAGCATTTCCACGATTGGAAAAAACATCTGCGTCACCGGAATTGAGTTCGATCGACTTATCATAATCGGCAATCGCCATTTTGTGATTTTTGGACTGATAATAAATATCACCTCGACGAGCATAGAAATTAGTATCCTCTGGATCGATTTCAATAGCTTGACTATAATCATCAATCGCCCCATTCTTATCGCCTAAAGCCGCGCGAGCATCACCACGCCGAAAATAAGCATCAGGATCGTTCGGTTTAAGTTTAATATCTTGAGTGTAATCTTCGATCGCCTTGGCTGGATCGATCTTTTTATACTGTTCGTAGATCGTTGGATAAAAGCCTATGGCAGTTACGACAAGTCCACCAAATAGTAATGTATTAAAATTAAACCATGTTCGCTCGCGCTGAAAATCGCCTGATGAATGTCGTGAAATCGATGGTGAATTATGAAAACTAGTTGATGAGTTTTGGGCATTAACTGAATATCTATCTACTGACGATCCTCTTCCAGAGACGTTACGCGAATGGGAGTTATTTGAATTATTAATGGTTAGGTTCTGCGGCTGTAAATCTCCACTTAGGAAACCAGAATCATCTCTACCAGACAATCTATTTATTGCTCTAATTACATCCTTCGCTGACTGATATCGATCGCGATCGTGCTGCTTCAACAACTTGTCGATAATCTTGCCTAGCTCGTTGCTAATCGGTCGATCTAAGTACTCTCGCCATTTATTTGTCCAGTTATGTTCTCGATCTTGAAAAGCAACATTTGGATGTTTGCCAGTGAGCAAGTGAAAGCAAGCCGCACCCAAACTATACAGATCGCTGGCAGGAGTTGTCACCCCTCGATTTGTTTGCTCTAATGAGGTATATCCCGGAGTGCTGGGAGTCTCTGGATCTAGATTACCAATACATTGTTTACCAACCCCAAAATCAATCAAGACTAATTGACCATTATTTCGTCGAATAATATTTTCCAATCTGAGATCGCGATGGACGATCTTCTTGTTGTGTACTAATGCCAAAACTGGTAACAGCGAGTTGAGAAAGTCTAGCACTTGATCCTCATCAAATACCCCATGACGCTCCAAATATTTATCCAAGTTTTCCCCTTCGATAAACCACTGTACTAAGTACAAATATTCATCCTCCACATAACAATCTAATAGCTTGGGAATCTGTACTGTATTCTTAGCTAAATCTTGCAGTCTTCTTGCTTCTCTCCCAGCTAATTCCCTGACTTGGCGATCCTGGATTGATAGTTGCCGAATTACACAATCTTTATTGACAAATGCCCTTCGATCCTGTGCAAAATAAGTCACAGCAGATTCACCCGTACCAATTCGGCGCACTGGGCGATATCGATCGAGTAGTAACCGCATCTCTGTACCGCAGCTAGTACAATGTTCTGTATCGTCTGGGCAAGATGGGTTTTCTTTGTTACAGCGAGGATTGAGACAGCAGATCATATATTTATTATTGATATAAATCTATTTAGGATCGATCGACAAAGTTTGCGATCCAATCTAATACTTTTTTGGCGATTGCATGAGTGCAAGGCTTTATACTACCTCGTTATGCTCATTAATAAACCGACTGTCGATCGAGTTATCAAGTATTTCGCGCTACATCATTATGGTTGAATGGATTAATCCCTTTCAAGTAGGATCTCTCTACTTCTTGGACAATTTAGCTGCCCGCAAATAGTCCGCCGCCGCACCTTGTTTGTCGCCCATAGCATCACGAGCATTTCCTCGACTTTTGTAGGTAGCAGCGCGGTTTGGCTTGTATTGGATCGATTTTGTCAGATCCTCAATGGCTCCTTTTTTATCCCCCAGTGCAGCGCGAGTATTACCTCGATCGAAATAAGCATCAGCACGATTTGGTTCGAGCTTAATCACCTGATTATAATCCTCAAGGGCACCTTTTTTATCGCCGATATTCGATCGATCGATCGCCCGATGAAAATAACCATCTACTCGCGCTGGTTCGAGCTTAATCACTTGAGTATAATCCTCAATTGCCGCTTTCTTGTTACCGATCGCTGAATGAGCATTTCCCCGCCGAGAATAAACCTCTGACTCTTTGGGATCGAGCGCGATGGACTTGGTATAATCTAGGATTGCACCTCTTTTATCATTAGAATGAGCGCGAGCATTTCCCCGCTCAAAATAGTTATTAGCATCACGAGGATTGCGTTCGATCGCTTCATCAAAACTCTCAATTGTCGATCGATTCGGATCATTCTGTCGATCGACAGATATATTCAGATCTGTAGGATCGCTATTAATATCTAAACTCGTCGAACCATTTACGGCTCTATATTGCCCCTGGATGATTGGAAATATAATTAGAGTAGCCGCTAGAGATCCAAGCAATGATATCCCAGCGATCGCCAACATTCTTTTATGTGGTAACTCATCCAATGACTCTTGGAGCAACTTGATTGGTGAATTATGCAGATCGACTGGTGGTGTATTTGGATCGCTGGATGGGGAATCATTGCTATTCATTATTCTATTAATAGAAACTTTCGACGGTACTTTCCTTGTCGTACTCCCCACCGCAAAATGCTGGGAAAGATCTTGCATTATCTCCTGACGGGTATTTTGCCGATCGACTAAGCGGAGATCTTTCGATACATCTCTTACCGATCGATATCGATCGCGCTCGTTCTTTTGAAGCAACTTATCGATAATCATACCTAGATTATCACTAATAATTGATGAAGTTTCTCCCTGAGAAGATTGATTCAAATAATCTCGCCATTTACTCGTCCAATCATAGCCGAAATATCCAAAAGCAATTTGGGGATGTTTCCCTGTGAGCAAATGAAAGCAAGCTGCACCTAAACTGAATAAATCACTAGCTGGAGTTGAAATCGATTCTTCCTTTAACTCAAAAGCTGCATAACCTGGAGTTCCAGTATCGAGTTGAAATATATTCTCTGTAGATTGTCTAGTAACTGCAAAATTGGTTAGAACTAATTCACCATCATTACGTCGAATGATATTTTCCAATCTTAAGTCGCGATGGATAATATTATTATCATGAATTGACTGGAAAACAGGTAGCAGTGAAGTTAGAAAACTTATCACCTCTTCTTCTGAAAACACCCCATGATGCTCTAAGTACTTTTCTAGATTTTGTCCCTCTATGAAAGACTGAATTAAGTAGAAGTATTTGTCATCTATGTGATAATTGAATACTTCACAAAGCTGTGAATTTTCACGACTCAATTCTTGCAATCTTTTTACCTCTAGTTCCACCAATTCCCTGACATTGGGATCGTGGATCGGTAGTTGTCGAATTATACAATCATTATGAACGAGTCCCTCTCGATCTCGCCCGAAATAAGCAACCGTAGATTCGTCGGCACTCATACGACCGATCGGTTGATATCGATCCAACAATAATACTAACGGTTGCCCACAGCTAGTACAATAATTCATGTCCTCACTCCAAGAAGGGTTTTCTTGAGGACAACTAGGGTTCAGACAGCAAATCATAGGTTTATTCCCGATCGACATCAATAGATGTATCATCGATCGAGAAAATTTACTATTCAATCGAGCACCTTTTTGGAGATTAACCTGCATGGCAAATCTCCCGACACCCAAAATTCACAAAAATATAGACAAGATCGATCGCATACTGTAGAATCATAGATCGTGGTCTAAACTTCCGACAAATTCATGTCGCGACTATGGCCGATCGGCTGAAACTGATACTAGGCGGCTTGCTGCCCCAGTCTGTCTCGGCATTCAAAGCGATCGCCTTTGGTTAACTTATCCGCACGGCAACACAGTACATTCTTACTCGAAGTGAAAGTTTTCTTTCACACCGCACCATCCGCATCTCATGCGACTGCGATCGTCTAGATGCTCGAATCTGCCCAATTGATAAATTCAAGTCAAACCCACACATGGACGCGCCTGTCGGTGGAAGTCCATTATTTCCTGTTGTTTCAAATCTAAGGAAGTCTATCAAACCGTGTCTATCGGTATCCTCGGCACCAAACTCGGCATGACCCAAATTTTCGACAAAGAGACAGGGAGAGCAATTCCTGTCACCGTCGTTCAAGCAGGGCCATGCACCGTCACTCAGATCAAAACCAAAGATACAGATGGATATAGCTCCATCCAACTTGGTTACGATGAAGTCAAAGAAAAAGCTCTCAATCGACCAGAACTAGGACACCTCAAAAAATCTGAGGCTGCACCTCTACGTCATCTCCAAGAATTTCGCGTCGATAGCACTGATGCTTGGACGCTCGGACAAGAAATCAAGCCAGATATCTTCACCGTCGGTCAAAGTATCGACGTGACAGGTAACACCATCGGACGCGGTTTCGCTGGTTGGCAAAAACGCCACAACTTCGCTCGTGGGCCAATGACTCACGGTTCTAAAAATCACCGCGAACCTGGTTCGACTGGTGCTGGTACAACCCCTGGTCGCGTCTTCCCTGGTAAGAAAATGGCTGGACGACTCGGTGGTACTCGCGTAAC
This sequence comes from Chamaesiphon sp. VAR_4_metabat_408, assembly GCA_031422115.1. Taxonomy (GTDB): domain Bacteria; phylum Cyanobacteriota; class Cyanobacteriia; order Cyanobacteriales; family Chamaesiphonaceae; genus Chamaesiphon. The sequence goes on from JANOPX010000020.1 coordinate 8,883, forward strand.
AATCAAAAAATTGGTCGTCACCCGAATCGATGTCGAGCGCAACATCCTCTTGATTGAGGGTTCCGTTCCTGGCAAACCGGGCGCACTACTGCGGATCGTGCCTGAAGTTAAAGTAGGTAAGTAGTCGTCACAGTAGTATCAGGAGATAAGAAATAATCATGGCTAATTGCGTAATTCGCAACTGGCAAGGCGAGGAAGCTGGAACTACCACCCTCGAAATGCAAGTTGCTAGAGAAGAAAATGCGTCCCACATCGTTCATCGTGCCCTAATTCGGCAGACGAACAACGCTCGTCAAGGTACAGCCTGTGCCAAGACTCGCGCCGAAGTCCGAGGTGGTGGTCGCAAACCTTGGCGGCAAAAAGGAACTGGTCGCGCCCGTGCTGGTTCGATTCGGTCTCCGCTCTGGCGTGGTGGTGGTGTCATCTTTGGGCCAAAACCCAAAGACTACGACATGAAAATGAACCGCAAAGAGCGCAGATTGGCTCTGAGAACTGCCTTAATGGGTCGGACTGATGATATTATCGTCGTCGAAGATTTCACAGCTCAACTAGCCACCCCGAAGACTAAAGAGTTCGTCGGTGCGATGGCACGTTGGGGTATTGAACCTGAGAGCAAGGTCTTGATTATCGTTCCAGAGATTGATGACAATACATTGTTATCGATTCGGAACATTGCCAAAGTTAAAATGATTTCTCCGTCGGGATTAAATGTATTCGATTTGTTGGCCGCCGACCAAATCGTCATGACTGCTGGAGCGATTACCAAAATCCAGGAGGTCTACAATGACAATTAGAGTTGACGATCGCGATTTACCAGATTTAATCCGCAATGTAATTGTGACTGAGAAAGCCACAATTGCGATGGAACAAAACAGATACGTTTTTGACGTAGTGCCCCAAGCTACCAAGACTCAAATTAAGGCGGCGATCGAATCCCTGTTTGAAGTTAAAGTTATTGGTATTTCTACCCAAAATCTCCCCCGCAAAACTCGTCGGGTTGGTAAATTCCTCGGTGCAAAACCTCGCTACAAACGGGCAACTGTAACCGTTGCAGAAGGTCAATCGATTATCCTCTTCCCTGAAGTTTAAGAGAGGATTTGAAAAGTATGAGATCTCACTCACCAATCTTAGAGAATCCCCCTAAATCCCCCTTAAAAAGCGGATGCAATCACGCGGAGGTTCCCTCCGCATGTGTTGCACCAAGCAGCGGATGCGCGAACTGTTCGGGTTCCCCGACAGTTTAGCGCACCAAGCGGGGGACTTCCGGATCCGGCTCCCCCCTGTCTTGTCTCGCTTTTATGTGCGGGGGAACCCCGCCCATAGCGAGCCGCTTTTTAAGGGGGGCTGGGGGGGATTCTCTAGGGGTGAAGGTAACAAAACAGACTTTTCAAACATCCTCTAAATCACCTCGGCTGTCGATCGATCGGGGATTAGCTAACCCCTAACCCCGGTCAGTGAGCGAAGCCGAACTGCACCCCTCACCCCTCACCCCTCAGAACTATGGGAACTCGTTCTTATCGGCCGTATACGCCAAGTTCTCGCGAAACCGTAATTTCAGACTTTGCTGAAATCACCGCGAGTAAGCCGGAAAAATCATTAACCGTGAACGTTCATCGTCCCAAAGGACGGAACAATCGTGGTGTCATCACCAGTCGTCGTCGTGGCGGTGGTCACAAACAACTTTATCGGATTATTGATTTCCGTCGTCAGACCAAAATCGGTATCCCTGCCAAAGTTGCTACCATCGAGTACGACCCCAACCGGAATGCACGGATTGCACTCCTCTTTTACAGAGATGGCGAAAAACGTTACATCCTACATCCAGTCGGATTGGAAGTCGGTACAGAAATCATCGCTGGCCCAGATTCTCCCTTTGAAATTGGTAACGCTCTACCCCTAACCAATATTCCGTTGGGTACGACCGTACACAGTATCGAACTCACCGCTGGTAAAGGTGCCCAAATCGCTCGTTCGGCTGGTGCTGGTGCTCAACTAGTAGCAAAAGAAGGGGACTACGTGACCCTGAAAATGCCTTCTGGTGAAGTCCGCATGGTACGCAAAGAGTGTTACGCTACCATCGGTCAAGTTGGTAACTTAGAAGCTCGGAATACCAACGCTGGTAAAGCAGGTCGGAACCGCTGGAAAGGTCGCCGTCCGAAGGTCAGAGGTAGCGTCATGAACCCTTGCGATCACCCACACGGTGGTGGTGAAGGACGCGCACCAATCGGTCGTGCAGGCCCTGTTACACCTTGGGGTAAGCCTACCTTGGGCTACAAGACTCGGAAGAAGAACAAAGCCAGTAGCGCACTCATCATCCGTCGTCGCCGCAAATCCTCCAAACGCGGTAAAGGCGGTCGTCAGAATTAGACTGGGAGACTGGGGGACTAGGGGACTGGGGGACTGGGGGACTGGGAGATTGGAAGTATATTCACTACTCTACTACCCTACCACCCCACCACCCTACCACCCTACCACCCTACCACCCTACCACCCCTCACCCCTCACCCCTCACCCCTCAAAAACTATGGGTCGTTCTCTCAAAAAAGGACCTTTTGTCGCAGATCATCTGATGACAAAGATCGAAAAAATGAATGCTTCAGGTCGGAAAGATGTGATCAAAACTTGGTCGCGGGCATCCACTATCCTACCTCAAATGGTCGGACACACGATCGCCGTACACAACGGTCGTCAACACGTTCCCGTCTTTGTATCCGACCAAATGGTTGGACACAAATTAGGTGAATTTTCCCCTACTCGTAACTATCGTTCTCACTCGAAGGGAGACAAAAAATCCGGTAGATAATTCAAAATTAAAGTTTTGAACTGCTAGGTTTAAAGAAGAAAGATTATGGCAATAGATACCAAAAAAGAAGTCAAAGCAATTGCGAAATACATTCGCATGTCTCCCTTCAAAGTACGTCGGGTATTGGATCAAATTCGAGGTCGTTCCTACCGGGAAGCCTTGATCATCCTAGAATTCATGCCTTACAAAGCTTGTGAAGATATCATCAAAGTGTTGCGATCGGCAGTAGCCAATGCAGAACATAATAATGGTATGAACCCAGCAAACTTGGTAGTTTCTACCGCATTTGCTGACGGCGGGCCTGCTCTCAAACGCTTCCGTCCCAGAGCGCAAGGTCGCGCTTACAAAATCCGCAAACCGACATGTCACATCACTGTGGCAGTGGCGGAAATGAATTAGGGAGCATATAGAAAAACAACATGGGACAGAAGATTAATCCGATCGGTTTTAGACTAGGAATTACGCAGGAACACCGCTCGCGGTGGTATGCAGATTCCAGTCGGTATCCCGAACTTCTCCAAGAAGATTACAAGATCCGTCAGCACATCGAAAAAGATCCAACGCTAAGTACTGCGGGGATTTCCAAAATCCGCATCGAACGCAAAGCAGATCAAATCGAACTCGAAATCCACACCGCTCGTCCGGGTGTAGTCGTCGGTCGTCAGGGTAGTGGCATCGAAGTCATTCGCCAAGCCTTGGTCAAAAAACTCGGCGGCGACAGACAAATTCGGATTAACGTCATCGAGATTGCTAAAGTAGATGCAGATGCAGCTCTAATCGCTGAATTTGTCGCTCAACAACTCTCCCGTCGGGTTTCTTTCCGTCGTGTCGTTCGTCAAGCGATTCAACGCGCTCAACGAGCTGAAGTAAAGGGCATCAAAATTCAGGTCGGCGGACGGCTCAACGGAGCAGAAATCGCTCGGACTGAATGGACTCGCGAAGGTCGCGTTCCCTTGCACACTCTCCGTGCAGACATCGACTACGCTTGCAAAACAGCGGATACCACCTACGGGATTCTGGGTATTAAAGTTTGGGTATTTAAGGGCGAGATTATCCCCGGACAAGAAGATCTTGCTTTACCAAGCAATGTTCAACCCAAACGACGCGGCAATCAACAACGCCGTCGTCAGTTTGAAGACCGCTCTGAGGAAGGATAAGGATTGAGACATGTTAAGTCCTAGAAGAACGAAATTCCGCAAACAACAACGCGGACGGATGACTGGTTTAGCAACCAGAGGAAACGAGATTAGTTTTGGTGAGTTTGGCTTACAAGCTATCGAACCATCATGGATTACCTCCCGCCAGATTGAATCTTGTCGGCGAGCCATGAACCGCTATCTCAAACGGGGTGGTAAAATCTGGATTCGGATTTTTCCTGACAAACCCGTTACCATGCGACCCGCCGAAACACGGATGGGTTCGGGTAAAGGTTCCCCAGAGTTCTGGGTAGCAGTAGTCAAACCCGGTCGGATTATGTTTGAGATTGGTGGTGTTCCTGAAGCAATTGCACGGGAATCGATGCGTCTAGCGCACCACAAGCTACCAATTAAGACTAAGTTTATTGTCAAGCAACATTTAGAAGAAGAAACAGATTAGATTATGGCTCTGCCCAAAATCGCCGAAGTAACCAGCCTCAACGACGAGGAACTAGGCGCGGAAATCGTTGCTACCAAACGCAAATTATTCGATCTTCGCCTCCGCCAAGCCACCCGTCGTCTAGAAAAGACCCACGAATTCAAACATACTCGCCATAAACTAGCGCAGTTATTGACCGTGGAACATCAACGCAAAGCTGTCAAAGGCTAGTCCTAAGTCCACATATTCAAGAATAGAAAATGGCAGTCAAAGAACGAGTCGGCATCGTCGTTAGTGACAAAATGCAGAAAACTGTAGTTGTTTCGATCGAAAACCGTTCCGCTCACCCCAAATACGGCAAGGTTGTCGTCAGAACCAAAAAATACAAGGTTCACGACGAAGACAACCAGTGCAAAGAAGGCGACAGAGTACGGATTCAGGAAACTAGACCCCTCAGTCGCACCAAACGTTGGACGCTCGCGGAAATCCTCAGTACCAAAGCTAAATAATCGCTGGTGAAGTTGGAGATTTATGGCAGTGGTTGAGCCTAGAGGTGGTTGCAAAACCGCCTCACTCCCCACTCCCCACTCCCCACTCCCCACTCCCTAAAATTATGATTCAACAAGAAAGTTACTTAAACGTTGCGGACAATAGCGGTGCTCGTAAAATCATGTGCATTCGCGTCCTCGGCGCGGGGAACCGCACTTACGGCGGCGTAGGCGATACCATCATCGCCGTTGTCAAAGATGCAACCCCCAACATGGGGGTCAAGAAATCCGAAGTAGTTCGTGCGGTCATCGTCCGTACCAGACATACTATGCGCCGCGATAGTGGTATGAGTATTCGGTTTGACGACAACGCTGCTGTCATCGTCAATGCTGATGGAAATCCTAGAGGTACTCGCGTTTTCGGCCCCGTCGCTCGCGAACTTCGCGAAAAAAGCTTCACCAAAATCGTTTCCCTGGCTCCAGAGGTACTCTAAATAATGGCAAGAAATATTCCCAAAGTCATCCATCGGATGCACGTCAAAAAAGGCGATACCGTTCAAATCATCTCTGGTAAAGATAAAGGCAAAATCGGCGAAATTCTCAAGTCTTTTCCTGAATTGAGCAAGGTCATCGTCAAGGACGTAAATATTCGTACCAAGCACGTCAAACCAGCTCAAGAAGGCGAATCTGGTCGGATTGATACTTCTGAAGCTCCGATTCATAGCTCCAAAGTAATGCTCTACTCTACTAAGGAAGGCGTTGCTAGTCGGATTGGTTATACCGTCAATGATGAAGGTAAGAAAGTCCGCGTCTTGAAGAAAACTGGCGAAGTATTAGCTAATTAGGTAGAATCTTTCATTGGCAGCTATTTGGCTGCTGAACGAATCGAACTTCTAAATTAATAGTTAAAACAAAAATCTTCCTGACCAAGCCCAGGAACCTAAATAAACGATATATCATGGCACAACAACTCAAGACTAAGTATAAGGAAATCATCGTTCCTAAATTGATGGAGCAGTTTAGTTATACTAACGTTCATCAAACACCTAAAGTAATTAAGGTGACAATTAATAGAGGTCTAGGTGAAGCGGCGACTAATGCCAAAGCATTGGAATCTTCGATCGCCGAAATCGCTAAAATCACTGGTCAAAAACCAGTTGTGACTCGCGCTAAAAAAGCGATCGCAGGTTTTAAAATTCGGGCGGGAATGCCAGTCGGTGTAATGGTAACATTGCGCGGCGATCGGATGTACGCATTCCTCGATCGGTTTATCAATCTTACCCTACCTCGGATTCGAGATTTCCGTGGTATCAGCCCCAAGAGCTTCGACGGGCGCGGTAACTACAGTATTGGGATTCGCGAACAACTGATTTTTCCCGAAATTGAGTACGATCAAATCGACCAAATTCGTGGGATGGATATCTCGATTATCACTACTGCTGAAAACGACGAATCGGGACGCGCACTACTCAAAGAAATGGGAATGCCCTTCCGTGCAAGCTAAGGTGATTCAAACAACTAATTACTTAAACAAATAATGGCCGCACACGACACTATCTCAGACATGCTAACTCGCATTCGGAATGCGAGCATAGTCAAGCACCAAACCACCAATCTTCCAGCCACCAAAATGACTAGAAGTATTGCTAAAGTTCTACGCGAAGAAGGCTTCGTCGGTGAATACGAAGAAACTGGAGAAGGGATTGACAAAATGTTAGTCCTCGCCCTCAGATATAAAGGCAAAGCTCGTCAACCAATTATTACTGCACTCAAACGAGTAAGTAAGCCTGGATTGCGCGTTTATTCCAACCACAAAGACTTACCAAAAGTATTGGGTGGAATCGGGATCGCCGTAATTTCTACATCTAGTGGAATTATGACCGATCGCGAAGCACGCAAACAAGGTCTAGGTGGCGAAATCCTCTGTTACGTCTGGTAACACCTATCGATCGGGTAGTTAGTAAGTAGAACTAATCTTCAACCTTACTAAATCAGTAATTTTAATTTTGTTACTAATCTTACTCCCCTGACTCAAACATCCATCAAGCTACAAAGCCATCCCATTGACAAGGAGTAAATATTAATTATGTCTAGAATTGGAAAACGTCCAATTCCTTTACCTGCAAAAGTGACCATCGCCATTGATGGTCAATCAATTGTGGTTAAAGGGCCAAAAGGCGAACTCTCTCGCGTTCTGCCGCCTGAAGCCAAAGTCACCGAAGCAGATGGTATTGTTACTGTCGATCGGGTAAATGACTCTCGCCCAGCTCGTCAACGTCACGGCTTGTGTCGTACCCTAGTTGCGAACATGGTCGAAGGCGTATCCAATGGCTTCCAGAAGAAACTGGAAATCCAAGGGGTAGGTTATCGGGCAGCGGCGCAAAATAATAAACTAACTCTCAACGTCGGTTATAGTCTTCCTGTGGAAATCAATCCTCCGGCTGGCATCTCCATCGAAGTTCCCAAAGACAAAAACACCAGTGTAATTATCAGTGGGATTGACAAAGAGTTGGTAGGTAACACTGCTGCAAAAATTCGCGATGTCCGCCCACCGGAAGTATATAAAGGTAAGGGAATTCGCTACGAAGGTGAAGTTGTCCGCCGGAAAGCTGGTAAATCTGGGAAGAAATAGAATATGAAATTAACTCGCAAAGAATCAGTCCATCGCCGCCACCGTCGCGTGCGGAAACAAGTCAACGGTTCTACCGAACGTCCGCGTTTGGCAGTATTCAGATCTCATCAACACATCTACGTTCAAGTCATCGACGACACCGAGCAACATACCCTCGTTTCTGCGTCTAGCCTCGAACCCGAACTCAAGTCCAAATTGACTACTGGTGGTAATATTGCCGCAGCCGTCGAAGTGGGTAAACTTATCGCCGAACGTGCTAAAGCCAAAGGTATCGATACAGTTGTGTTCGATCGCGGTGGTAATCTATATCATGGTCGCGTCCAAGCTCTCGCCGACGCAGCTCGCGAAGCTGGCTTAGTATTCTAATTGTAGTAACTTAGCGGATAGTGGAGAGTGATGAGTGATGACTAAATATAGCCCAACGATTGAAATCGTGGCTAATGATGCAAAGTCTGCCTTCGCGGACTGAGATCGAGCGTTTTCTAACCGATTTGTCTATTCATAGCTTCACTCCAAACTCCCCACCCCCAACTCCCAACTAAAATAAAGATTATGGCAAAAGAACAAGACCGACAAGGACAAGGACAAGATAGACAAGGGCAAGGACAAGGACAAGGAGATAGACGACGTAGCGGCGGTAGCGGCGGCGGCGATAGAAACAAAGGTGGTAACAAAAACTCCAAAGACAAAGAAGTTACTTACCAAGAACGGGTGATCCAAATCCGTCGGGTGAGCAAGGTAGTTAAGGGTGGTAAAAAACTCAGCTTCCGTGCCATCGTGGTAATTGGTAACGAAAAAGGTCAAGTTGGTGTTGGCGTTGGCAAAGCCAGTGACGTAATCGGCGCAGTCCGTAAAGGCGTAGCTGACGGCAAAAAGCACCTAGTCGATATCCCATTGACAAAATCGAATACTATTCCCCATCCGATCGTCGGTGCGGGCGGTGGTGCTAATGTAATGATGCGCCCGGCTGCTCCTGGTACTGGCGTAATTGCTGGTGGTGCCGTGCGGACAGTCCTAGAACTAGCTGGTGTCAAGAATATCTTGGCAAAACAACTCGGTTCCGGGAATCCTCTCAATAATGCTCGCGCAGCAGTCAACGCTTTGAGCACTCTCCGTAGCTTTACCCAAGTTGCCGCCGACCGTGGTGTCACTGTAGAAAGTCTATTTGCATAGGGATAGCGTAGGTTGGGTTGAGCCTCGAAACCCAACCCTCTAAGAATGTTGAATTTCGAGTTTTGCGGACTACCCTCTAAAGATGTTGGGTTTCGCGGACTTCTACCCTTTGAGGATGTTGGGTTTCGAGGCTCAACCCAACCTACCCCTCTCACCCCTGACCCCTCACCCCTCACCCCTCAACATGAGATTATTAGACGTTAAACCCAAAGCGGGTTCCAAACACCGCAAACGCCGCATCGGACGCGGTATCGCTGCTGGACAAGGTGCCAGTGGTGGTTTCGGTATGCGCGGTCAAAAATCCCGTTCTGGTAGTCCTACCCGACCTGGATTTGAAGGCGGTCAAATGCCTTTGTATCGTCGTTTACCCAAACTAAAACACTTCACAGTCCTCAACCGGATTGAGTACACCATCATTAATGTTGGTAAACTCTCAACCTTAGCGGCGAATAGTGAAGTTACCATCAAATCATTGATGACAGCAGGAATTGTCACCACTAATGATGGTCCATTGAAACTACTCGGCGACGGCGAACTCACAGTCGCGCTCAACTGTAAAGCTAAAGCATTTACCGCTGGAGCAAAAGCCAAAATCGAAGCTGCTGGTGGTACCTGGGAAATTGTCTAGACAAGTCCCATTCATTACGTGCAAAGTCCAGCCCGACTAATCTGCGGATTAGCCATGCTGGGCTAATTTTTTGGCAAAGTGGCGCACGAGTTTCAGGAATTAGTCAAACGGTCGTTGAATCTAATCTTGAACCAAGAAATAATGTTTATCACTTTTAATTCTTGACCCAACCATGATAAAAATCCAACCCATTTCGGCTCTATCGTGCGCTCTGGCAGCGATTTTAGTCGCGCTCAGTCCAGTATCTGTGTTTGCGAACGATCGTCGATCGGGAATCCCTGATGATAGTATAAAACCTACTTCTCCTCAATTTCAGCGATCGGGAACCAATGATGATGGAGTAAAGCCCACGTTCCCTAAACGTCAACGGCTAAATCCCTCGAACGAGATCGTCAGACCACAGTTGTGACCAAATCATCATTACCCGCACGAAAGACGACCACAGGACAAAATGACGACGGAATTTAGTAGTTGCAGACAATCGCCTAACGATCCTCTATGGGCTTGTATACTAAATTAATAATGGTAATAGTTCTTTATATTTCAACCCTAGATAAACTTCTTGAGGTAATTTTTTAGATGGACGCTAGTAATAGAGAGAAAGCACCTTCAGCCCAAGAGACCTTTGTTCAGATGGCTCAAGCCGCTGGACTACGCGGTCGAGTTTTGGTCACTGTTGGCTTGCTGATTTTAGCCCGTTTGGGTACATTTATTCCCTTGCCTGGGATCGATCGAGCCGCATTCGCCGTAGATCTGCAAAATAGCCCCGTAATCGGCTTTTTGGACATCTTTTCTGGTGGTGCTCTATCCGCAGTAGGGATTTTTGCCCTGGGTATCATCCCTTATATCAACGCCTCGATTATCATTCAGTTGCTCACAACTGCCCTTCCCTCCCTAGAAAAACTTCAGAAAGAAGAAGGTGAAGCTGGGCGACGGAAAATCTCCCAAATCACTCGCTATGTAGCGGTAGGTTGGGGCATTACCCAGAGTATCGGGATTTCCCTCTGGCTGAGTAACCCCAAATACCTCCTCCCAGGACAAGACAAAACTTTCTTCGTCATTAGTACCGTAATGGCACTGACTGCTGGGTCGATGTTTGTCATGTGGCTGTCGGAACTCATCACCGAGCGCGGGATTGGTAACGGTGCTTCCCTATTGATTTTCCTCAACATTGTGGCTGTTTTGCCCAAATCATTGGGTGATACTTTTAATTTGGCTCAAAGTGGTGATAGTTCTGCACTCAGTCGTACCCTGATTCTGTTATCAGTATTTGTGGTGATGACTGTTGGGATTGTCTTTGTGCAGGAAGGAATGCGCCGCATCCCAATTATTTCTGCTCGTCGTCAAGTCGGGCGCAGACTCCAACGGGAACGTACTAGCTACCTACCCCTCCGCCTCAACCAAGGTGGTGTAATGCCGATCATTTTTGCATCCTCTGTATTGGTTCTGCCCAGTGCCTTAGCTGGATTTGCGAGCAAAAATGTTGATGCAGACGGAGCTTTGAGTGGAGTCAATCAAGTGTTGGTCAATATTGCTAATACTCTCGCACCTGGGACACCTTATCACGTCGCACTTTACGTCGTGTTAATCGTATTCTTTAGCTATTTCTACAGTTCCCTGGTTGTAAACCCTGTAGATATGGCGCAGAATCTCAAAAAAATGGGTGCAAGTATTCCTGGCGTTCGCCCAGGTGTGGCTACCAGTAAGTATATCGAAGGAATTCTTACTCGTCTAACATTACTCGGAGCGATCTTCTTGGGTATCGTCGCTACAGTGCCAACTGCGATCGAAAGTGCCCTAAATGTCGCCACCTTCAAAGGTTTCGGCGCAACTTCCCTACTGATTTTGGTCAGTGTCGCCATCGACACCGCCAAACAAATCCAAACCCTCGTAATCTCTCAACGTTACGAAGGCATGATTGGTAAAGAATAGGGATAAGGGGTGAGGGGTGAGGGATAAGGGGAATTTTGGATTTTGCGGATCGGAATCTCCGTCAGAGAGGCTACGCCAACGCGCGGAGGTTTCCTCGTGCTGTGTGTTTCACCAAGCAGGACTGAAATTCAGCCTTCCGACATCTCTGGTGAGGAGGGCTTTGTTTGAACGAACCTCTAGTAGAAGCGTCATCGTTGGCGTAGCCTACCGGAAGTAATCCCATAAAGCGGCGTTTTTACGGCGAGTGGGTTCCCCCCGCATAAAAAAACGACAAGACACCCGCCCCTACAGATCCCTCCCCCAATTCCCCAGTCCCCCA
>JANOPX010000021.1:0-48752 GCA_031422115.1 Chamaesiphon sp. VAR_4_metabat_408
CCCCGTCCCCCCGTCCCCCCTTCCTTATAATTAAGAAATCGACTAAGGAGATGCTAGTTTGGTAGATCGAATTTGGGTGGAGGGGGGAACGCGGAGCGGGAAGACGGAGGTGCTGGTTGCTCAATTTTGCCAGTGGTTAGAGGCGGAAGTTGTGCTGGATGGACAATCTCGCCAAAAAGGGAAAATTCTGGTTTTGGCGGGTAATGATGAGAGTAAGCGACGGTTGGGTGATAAGTTGGCGATCGCCATTCAGGGCAAGTATCCAATTACAGCGAAGACGACGATCGGTTTTATTCAGGATGAGGTGTTGTTATTTTATCCTCTCCTGATTCAGAAGTTAAACCTCCCCGCCCATATTCCACTCAGATTGCGCCCAGAGACGGAGCAGGATTTGGCGACGAAATTGTGGCAACCCGCACTGCAACGGCTCAATTGGCGGGAGATTGCCCCTTCTGAGTATCGATTCGTGCGACGGACTTTGGATTTATTATTGTTGGCGGCTTATAGTTGTACGCCAATAGAGGCTCTACCGAGGTTACTCGCTCAGGGATTTGGGGCGGAGTCGGATGCAAATCCGATCTATGGTTGTTTGGAGTCGTTGGCGGTGGAGTGGCGGGATTGGTGTTTGGAGCGAGGTTTGTTGACTTATGGGATTATGGCGGAGTTGTATTGGCGATATTTATTTCCACATCCTGCGTATCAGCAAAATTTGAGCCGTAGGTATATGGGGATGTTGGGGGCTGATGTTGATGATTATCCCGCGATCGGTCGCAATCTATGTGAGTGGTTGCTCGATCGAGGGGTATGGGGGGCGTTTAGTTATAATCCCGATGGGATGGTGCGTTTGGGTTTGAGTGCGGATCCGAGTTATTGTTTGGGGTTGAAATCTCGGTGTGAATTGGCGATTGATTTGGATGCGGTGGCTACGCCTTTATTTGAAGATCGATCGCAAATCGATCGCATTGTCGATGTAGTGCTAAATCCAGGTAATTTGCTCACTCTTCCTTCCGGGGTGAAATCGATCGAAACTCGCACGCGAGGGCAAATGCTCAAACAGGTTGCTGAATTTGCGATCGACCAAATTCAGCAGGGTAAAGTAAAACCCTCAGATATCGCCATCATTGCCCCTGGTTTGGATGCGATCGCTAGATATACAATTACAGATATGTTCGATCGACATGGGATTCCGATCGCTTCGCTCAATGCCCAATTACCGCTCAATAGCAACCCTAGGGTACGCGCTTTACTTACCCTCCTCGCCCTCACTTATCCTGGTTTGGGACAACTAATTAGCCGCGATGAAATTGCTGATTTACTCGTCACATTATCTGCTGCGGCGATCGATCCAGTCCGCGCAGGCTTGCTAGCCGACTATTGTTTTGCTCCCTCCGTAGCCCAGCCGCGTCTGCTACCCCACACAAACTTCCCGCGCTGGGATAGACTCGGCGCAGTTGGAACAGAGGCTTACGCGGGGATTGTCGCTTGGGTAGCCAAAGTGCAGCAACAACCACCATTGCCCCTAAACTTACTCAGTCGATCGATCGAATATTTCTTCCACAAGGGGAGTTATTTACCCTACGACGCACTCTCAGCCTTGCGAGAATTGATGGAAACAGCCGAGCACTATTGGCAAGTCGCCGAGCGTACCCACACCACCGCCGAATTCATCGCCGCAGAGCATCAGATCGTCGCCCAATTTATCCTCCTACTCCGTCAAGGTACCATTAGTGCCAACCCATACCCCTTCGGACAATTACAACCAGATCTACCCGCCGTTACCCTCTCAAATATCTTTCAATATCGAGGTACCAAGCGATCGCATCCCTGGCAATTTTGGCTGGATGTAGGTTCTCCCCTGTGGGCAGAAGGTGGAGCGGCGACCCTCTATGGTGCTAATCTATTGCTCAAAGATCGCATGGGCAAACCTTGGACGGAACTAGATAGTCAAACTAGTGACGAACAGCGGCTAGAGCGGATTTTGCGAGATCTGTGCAATCGAGTAGACGAGCGGCTGTATCTTTGTAATAGCGATTTGGCGATCGACGGGCAAGAACAAGTAGGCGTATTATTAACTCTAGTCCGCAGCGTCCAGACAGATCGATCGATTCCGCAAGACGCAGGCTATGTTAATGGGAGCTTGTGAAAAAATCACAATGTAGAGATACTACTCCTTTCCTGCTAAAAGATTAAGTATTTTTTGCTGCGTTGAGGGTGTGTATTTAACACAGAGGTACACAGAGGACTCACAGAGGATCGCAGAGGAAGATTCTATAGTCTTTCGCTGGGATGGAAGTATCACCCGCCAATATGTAAAGACTAGTGAAAGCGGAGATCTTAGGGTACCCACAAGGGGCACCCTACAGGTTAATTGTGTAGGGGGTGCTGCTTGTTGTGCTCGGCTTAATCGAAGGTAAGCATCTCTCCATCCCACACACCAACAAATAGATCGGTTTCGTGCCGACCCCACCGTCTCAAACAACCTATGCTTTGAGGGGGGGTTCGGGGGGGGGACACTCCCCCCACCGACGGGGGGTCTGGGGGTCGGAACCCCCAGATCCGGGTTCTCGCCTACACCAAAAAAATTCGCAACCCACAAGTACTTATCATTTACCGCTCCACTTAATCCAAATACGTGGAAAACAGTCAAACCCAACTTTGTGATGTTATTTACAACTAACATTTAAAGCAGAAAATTTGTTGTTTTAAGCCATCGTTCCTTGTATCATCTTCGGTAACTCCAATTATTCTCGATCGATGTATGTCCGATTTACCCAACTCCAGTAAGGATAGATCGCCCAATGATAATGCTTCAAATTTGATGCAAGTTGAGAGCGATAACAATACGCCGATCGAGCCAAATCAGGACATCACTGTGAATAATGTCGATCGTATAGCGTTACCTATGGCAAATAATGATGCTATGCCCCAACAACCCCAACCGAAATTCCTGACACTGCGCCAGTTACCGCCAGCTCTTGCCGATTTTAGCGGCCGAAAAATGGAAATCGGCACCATCTGCCAAAAATTCAAGGCAAGATCCTCCGCAATTCTGGCACTAGCCGGAATGCAAGGGGTGGGAAAATCTGCCTTAGCAATTCAGGTAGCGCGGAAATTGGCGGAGTCAACTTTTGGCGATGTACAGTTGTATGTGGACTTGCGGGGAGCTGATGGGAGTGCGCTCCAGCCTGGGGATGTCTTAGCCCAATGGTTGCGGGACTTTGGTTGGGCGGAGTCGGCGATTCCTCGGAGTATCGCCGAACGTACTCGCGTCTATCGAGCTTATTTGGCTGACAAACGGGCGATCGTCATATTGGATAATGCGAAGGATGAAGCTCAGGTGCGTCCTTTATTACCAAAGGGTCGAGATTGTGGGACGATCGTCACTAGTCGGCGAGAATTGAAGGTATTGTCGGGGGTGAGTATTCTTCCCCTCAAGGTATTTAATGATACTGAGGCAGGGGATTTACTACTGAAACTGGTGGGTAGAGTTCGGTTAGATGCGGAACCAGTCGCGAGGATCGATATTTTACGCTTTTGCGGTAGTTTGCCATTGGCGGTTCGGCTCGTGGGTGGGGCATTGAGAGCCAATCCACAGTTATTGTTGACAGAATTTGCCCAGAAACTTACCAAGGAGCAACAGCACTTTCTCCAGTTGGAATTGAGCCATCCAACTATTGCGGCTAGTTTTGAGTTGAACTATGGACAGTTATTGCCAGCGGATCGTAAGTTATTTAGTAGGCTAGGATTGTTAGATTCGCGGGATTTTGGCGAAGATTTGGCGGCGGTGTTGGCAGAAATGTCCGAACATGAGGTAATCGGCGCGATCGATCGACTGATTGATGCTCAATTATTGGAGTCGAGTGGAGAGCGTCGGTACCGTTTTCAGGGCGGGTTGGGTTCGTTTGCATGGGAAAAGTTAGCACTATCGATGAACCCAGAAGAGCAGTTTGCCTTGAAACAGCAAATTGTCGATCGATATTATTACAAAGCTCAGGCAATGAACCTTTGTTTGGATTCGACTCCAGGGCTGAAGAGCGGTACAGGGAGTGAGTTCGACGAAGCAGAATTTCTGGCAGCTCTCGCCTGGTTCGATCGAGAGAGGCAGCAATTATTAGATACGATCGATTGGGCGAATGATGCCCAGCGGTGGGGGATATTAGTCTCTTTGGTGACAAATTCACTCAAATTCTTTGAGATTAGATCTCATTGGCAAGACTGGGAACGAACTTGTCAGTTGGCTGTTAATGCCACTCAGCAAGCTAACGCCCCTCAATCGGCATCGAAAGCTCTGAGTAATTTGGGACATATCTATAGTTTTCAGCAGCAATGGGATAAAGCGGTAAGTTCCTATGAAAAGAGTTTGACTATCTCCCAAACATTGCAAGATTCAGCCGCAGAAAGTACCGCTTTAACTAACTTAGGAGATGTCTACAACTCTCAACAGCAATGGGATAAAGCGATCGAATACTATCAACAGAGTTTGAGTATCTCTGCAATATTACCAGACTCATCCGGCGAGAGTAAATCTCTCAACCATTTGGGCAATGTCTACCATGCTTTAGAACAATGGGATAAAGCGACGGGATACTATCAAAGCAGCCTGACGATTGCTCGCTCGTTATCAGACTCAGCCAGTCAGAGCCAATCTCTTTATTATTTGGGTAATGTAGCTAGCTCCCAACAGCAATGGGATGAGGCGACAAGCTACTATGAAAGCAGCTTGACGATCTGCCGAGAATTGGGACGAGATCCGCGCCAAAGACTCGTACAATGGAAATTTGAGCATCTATGTCTCGATCGCTTAGGAAGTGCCTACGCTGCTCGACAACAATGGGATAAGGCGATCGAATGTCATCAGCGTAGTCTGAAGATCTGCCGAGGAACCGATATTCATGGCGAAGGTGAATGTCTTCACCACTTGGCGCAGGTATATAATGCCCAAGGTCGATGGGATAAAGAAATTGAATGTTATCAACAGTATGTCAAGATTTGTGAAGAATTTGGCGATCGGCGTGCTGAGGGTGTATGTCTAAATAATCTAGGGCGGATCTATAGTTCCCAAGCGGAATGGGATCGATCGATCGAATGTTATCTAAGGTATCTCAAAATCTGTCAGGAAACGGGGGATTCTGCCAGTCAGCGACTCTCTCAACGACAATCAGAGGGTGAATGTCTAAATAACTTGGGAAATGCCTACAATGCCCAACAACGATGGGACGAGGCGACAGATTGTTATCAACGCAGCTTGACAATTTGTCGAGAATTGGGCAACTCATCTAGAGATAGTCTATTGATGCCATCAGTTAGCAGCAAAAGCCCTCAAGAGCAACAGCAACGTCAACTATTAAATAGTTTGGGCGATGTATACAAATCTCAAGGTAAATGGGCTAAAGCGATCGAATGTTATCAAGAACATTTAACCATTGATGTGCGAGTTGTGGCGGCGGATCGATCCTCAAATAGTCCTCAAGAACAGTCTGAAGCCAGATCCCTTTATAATCTGGGAAATGTTTACAAATCCCAAGGCTTATGGGATGAAGCAATTGGCTCCTATCAACAAAGTTTGACGATCTTCCAAAAATTAGAAGATTTGCATGGACAAGGTGAAACTCTTAGTAGCTTGGGGGATATTTACAAATCTCTGCAACAATGGGATGAATCGATTACCTGCTACGAACAACATCTCATTATCCCATTAAAATTCCCCGATCGAGGTCAAAGTGAATCGCTCGATAGTTTGGGATATATTTACAAATCCCAGCAACAATGGGCTGAATCGATCGATTGTTACCAGCGCAGTATCGATATTTGTCGAGCATCAGGTAATTATTCCAGAGAAGCTCAAACTTGGGGTAAATTGGGTAGTGTCTACAATTTACAGCGAGAATGGAACGAAGCGATCGACTGTTATCAACGCAGTCTAACTATTTATCGGACATTGGGCGATTCTCCCCAGGAAAGGCTCTCCCAACGCCAGGGAGAAAATAGATCTCTGACTAATTTGGGACATGTATACAAATCCCAAGGGCGAGTGGATAAAGCGATCGACTGTTATAAAAATAGTCTCACCATTTCTCGATCTTTGGGCGATTTGCACGCCGAACGTGAATCCCTAAATAACTTGGGGCATGTCTACAAAATTCAACGTCGATGGCATGAAGCGATCGAAAACTATCATCACCATCTCACAATTTGTAAAACATTAAAAGACAGACAGGCTGAATCCAAATCTCTCAATAACCTAGCGAATGTTTATAAATCTCTAGGTCGTTGGGATGAGGCGATTAGCTACCATCATCAACATCTAACGATTTGTCAAACATTAGGCGATAAACAGGCTGAATCCAAAGCTCTAAACAATTTGGGTAATGCGTACAAATCCTATGGTCGATGGGACGAAGCGATCGAAAACTATCACTATCATCTCATAATTTGTCAGGAATTAGGCGATAGACAAGCGGAATGCAAAGCCCTCTACAATTTGGCAACCATCCACAAATCTCAACGCCAATGGGATGAAGCAATCGATTGCTACGAACAACATTTGGCGATCGAACGAGGATTGGGCGACAGACATTCCGAAGCTAAATCTCTGACAAATTTGGCAAATATCTACAAATCTCAACGGCGATGGGATGAGGCGATCGATTGTTATAAACGCAGTCTAGATCTGTTCCGCACATTGGGCGACAAGTATGCCGAATGTATGACCTTCGATAACTTAGGAAATGCCTACAAAACGATCGGCAAATGGTATGAAGCAATCGATTGTTATTACCAACATCTTGTCATTTTGCAAGGGAAAAGTCACCCCAACGATCGATCGTTAGGCAACCGTCATGCGGAAGGTACCTGTCTGAGTAACCTCGCAAATATGTACGCATCTCAGCGACGATGGGATGAAGCGATTGACTACTATCAACAACACCTAATTATCAAACGAGAATTGGGCGATGTCCAAGGGGAAGGTAAACTATTAACCAACCTAGGCAATGCGTACAAATCTCAAGGTAACTTGGATGAAGCCATCGACGCTTACAAATCGAGCCTTACCATCGAGCGTGAATTCCGCGACAAATATGCTGAGAGTAGACTCCTGATTAACTTGGGAAATGCCTGCAAATCTCAACAACGATGGGATGAATCGATCGACTGTTACAAATCCAGCCTCAGCATAGCCCAAATATTAGCCGATCGCCAAATCGAGACTACCTCCCTCAATAACTTGGCGAGTGTCTACAATATTCAGCGCAAATGGGATAGGGCGATCGAATGTTGCCATATCAGTCTAAACATAGCCCGAACCCTGGGCGATCGTTACAGGGAAGCTCAAGCCCTTGCCAACCTGGGATTAATCTACGAGAAACAAGGACAACTCGACAGAGCCAATACCCTCTGGAAAGAATCCCTCGCCAAACTCCCCCCCGGCGCAGTCGAACACCAAATCGTCCAAGGATGGCTGGAAAACGAGCTAGATCTACCTGATGGGGGAATTTAATTCAAATAACTCAGATCTGGTAATTGGGGGATAATCCCCCCAGGATTGAGCGGGAAGAGATTTCCATAATAATCTCCCAGGATAGCGGGGAAATTGCAAGTAGCGGCGACCCCTGGTAGCTGGTAAAAATCCCGCAGATACACTCGTAAATGGGGATAATCGAGGATCCGGCGGCGATTGCATTTGAAGAGGGTGTAATAAACCAAATCGAACCGAATCAGCGTCGTAAATAGACGAACATCAGCTAGTGTGAGCTGGTTTCCACAGAGATAGCTTTGAGTGGCGAGGAGACGATCGATTCGATCGAGTGTATCAAACAACTCGTTGTGGGCGCGATCGTATGCCATCTGAGTCTGGGCAAAACCACACCGATACACCCCATTATTGACAGTTTGGTACACAACCTGATTCCACTCATCGATCGACCCTTGTAGCTCAATTGGAGCGAGATCTAGTCCCGGTTGGGTGGCGAACTCATTAAAGGCAGCATCGAGGATCTCGATAATTTCCGCGCTCTCATTATTGACGATCGATTTGGTATGAGTGTCCCATAATAATGGCACCGTCGCTCTCCCCGTATAGCCTGGTTGGGCAACTTGATATAAATCTCTCAAACTATGACAGCCATCCTCTGACTCTGGTAATACCCAACCACCTGCATTCGCATCAGCAGTGAGGATCCTCAGATCGATCGTACCTTCCAAACCTTTCAACGCCCTGACTACCAAGGTTCGATGCGCCCACGGGCAGCTCCAACCGACATACAAGCGATACCGATTTGCTACTGGGGGATATGTACCACCAACCGTAATTCGATCGCGATATTCACTCTGAGGCCGCTGATATTCACCTCGATCGTTTGGTGGCGCGAGTTGTGACATCATCAATTGCCAGATCTGCGTCCAGATCGATCGACCACTTTTCACGATCCAGCTTGGGGGGATTGGCATGGGAGCTAGGGGTTCAGGGGTCAGAATTAAATTGCTATTGTGTACTTTTGATGGTTGGTTGGGATCTTACATCTATTGGTCAGATCCGTTGGCATTTCTTGTGCTAAGAGAACCCGGATCTGGGGGTTCTGACCCCCAGACCCCCCATTGGGTGGGGGAATGTCCCCCCCCCAAACCCCCCCTCAAAGTACCTACTCTTTGTGGGCAATTTCACTAGATTTCAGTCTCGATTGGTTTACTACCCAAACCCTAGACGACTTGTGTATGAAGAGTAGCCATTGGGTGGGGGAGTGCCCCCCAAAACCATCTCAAAGAGTTTGGGTTGAAACGGTGGGTTGAATTTACGGTCGCTTTGTTTGTGTGTGAGATGGGGATATTTTTGAGGGGATTTCTGCATACTCACATCAGGGGAGGATGGTGGGCACTGCTCACAAAATAGGTTTCAGACACTTCTCAGCCCCTAAACAATTACAAATCCAAAATCCAAAATCCAAAATCCCTAGAGGATACCAAATAGATGTAATATCCCACGACCGCTAATTAATTCTACGATGATGCCGATAAAGCCCAGCATTGCTAGTCGTCCATTCCAGACTTCCGCAGCATTTGTCAACCCCATTTCCCATTTTTCTTGGGGGTACATTTTGATTTTCTTCTTCATCTTGGTGACTTGGGCAATGTCTAGACTTGGGGCTGCTGCGGCTCTGAGGACTAGATCGACCATTGCTTGGATGAAGATGGGGTTGGTATCGAGGGCGGGTACTCTGTTGAAGGTGTGGATGCCTGCTTCTTCGGCGATTTCTCGATATTCGATATCGATTTCTTCTAGGGTTTCGATATGCTCGGAGACAAAGCTAATCGGGACAACTACCAAATCTGCGACTCCTTGAGCGGCTAAACCGACGATCGCATCTTCAGTATAGGGCTGGAGCCACTCGATCGGCCCAACTTTACTTTGATAAGCGAGTGAGTACTCATTTTTGCGTCCCAAGGTTTGCATTACCAGCTTGGTGCATTCTTCAATCTCGGCTTGATAGGGATCTCCAGCTTCCTCGATGTAGCTCACCGGAACGCCGTGAGCACTAAAAAAGACATGGGCTTCATCGGGATTCGGACATTTGTCAATTTCAGTGGCAATGAGTCCGCTCATTGCCTGGAGATAACCAGGCTCTTTGTACCAATCGGCGATCGCCGTATATTGCGGTGGTTGGAGTTGGGGATTTTCTTGCCAGATTTTCTCAATTAATCGGAAACTAGAACCACTGGTACTGATCGAAAACTGCGGATATAGAGGTAGGATCACCAGTTGCTCGATCTCATCGCGCTTAATTTCGGCGAGGGCATCTTCTGTAAAAGGGTGCCAATAACGCATCCCGATATATACCTTAGCATCTTCACCCTGCGATCGAAGTTGCTGTTCGAGTGCTCTTGCTTGAGCTTCGGTAATTCGCCGCAAGGGTGAGCCACCACCAATTTTTTGGTAATTTGCTTGGGATTTCTTGGCGCGTGAGGTGGAAATAATCCAAGCGAGCGGCTTTTGCAGCGCAGCAATCGGAATCCGAATAATTTCGGGGTCTGAAAACAGGTTAAACAGGAACGGACGCACATCAGACAATTGCTCCGGCCCACCCAAATTCAATAATAAAACCCCTAAACGACCCATAACGGTTCTGATTTCCCAAGTATGTTGCAAACTCTTTACCAATGCTAACAATTATCCGGTTTTATTGATAGTGGTTTGTGGGAAGAGTTGGGAGTTGGGAGTTGGGTGTTGAGAGTTGGGTGTTAGCCTAAATTCATGTCGATCGAACTCATGTAGATCCATTAGGATCGATGAATATGCTAGTAAAACCAGGTTTAAAGTTAATTTATGGGCACGATTCTCAGGACTTGGAGTTATCAGTATCAGTGGTTGTACGATGGGATTTCGCGAGTAGCAGGACTTGCAGTTGGCGGTGAGTATCGGTTTCGGCGATTGGCTCTGGCTGGATTGACGATCGATCCTCACGCCAAAATTCTCGATCTCTGTTGTGGTAGCGGACAGGTAACGGGGATCCTATTGGAATATTCTGATGATGTGACTGGTTTGGATATTTCGCCGCTATCATTGAGTCGATCGCGGAAAAACGTTCCTTTAGCCAAATATGTGGAAGCTTTGGCTGAAGAGATGCCTTTTAATGAGGGTGAGTTCGATCTAGTTCATACTAGCGCGGCGATGCACGAAATGACTCAGATCCAGTTACAGCAAATTTTTGAGCGGGTGTATCGAGTCTTGAAGCCCGGAGGTGTATTTACAATGGTAGATTTTCATCGACCTACCAATCTCTTATTTGTGCCCGGATTGACAGTCTTTTTCTGGCTGTTTGAAACTGAATCTGCTTGGCAATTGATTGCAACTGACTTGGTGGCGATACTGCGAGCGGTAGGATTTAAGATCGATGGACAGCCCAATTTACACGCTGGCGGAAGTTTGCAAGTTATCCAAGCCTATAAGTAGGGGAGAGGGGGGGAGGGGGAAACGGGGGGACTGGGAGACTGGGGGACTGGGAGAAATATCCAAAACTTTCCACACACCTCCCAACTCCCAACTCCCAACTTTCCCAGAGATATTGCTCGATCGATCCCAATGGCTGCTATACTAGTACATTGTGGGTTTTTCGCCGACAGCTATTAATCATTAATTCGAGCCGATTCAACTATGACAAAGCGTACTCTAGGCGGTACTAACCGCAAACAAAAAAGAACATCTGGTTTTAGAGCGCGGATGCGGACTCGTAACGGGCAGAAAGTAATCAAAGCACGCAGAGCCAGAGGCAGACACAAACTAGCTGTATAGGCTGGTAAGGACAAAGATGGTAGCAACTCGTGTCACTGCCTAAATCGCATCGACTCAGACGCAGGCAAGATTTTCATCGGGTTTACCAGCAGGGCAAGCGTCATCAGGGCACACACTTGATGCTCCGAACCTTGCATGAGCCAAACTCCACGACCGAAAATCTACCTGCTACTCGTTTTGGTATTTCTGTCAGCCAGAAAGTAAGCAAAAAAGCAGTGATTCGCAATCTGCTCAAACGACGGCTGAAAGCTGCTCTCCGCCAATTATTGCCGCAAGTTGCTGCTGGGTGGTCGGTAGTAATCGGCGTTCGACCATCAGCGCAGGGATGCGAATATGTAGAAATTTTGCGAGAATTAGAGCAGTTATTGACAGCCGCAGAGGTACTTGATTAATGGGCATTCGGGAAGAGACATTTTATGAAGGTGGCCCACATATAGGCGACCTGCTTTTTCATATATTTTTATCTATATTCATCGTTTTTATCCCTCTGGCAGTGGGAGCCGTAGTTCGAGCGATTTGGCTGCGGTATAAAATTACCGATCGACGGATCTCAGTAGTCGGTGGTTGGATGGGACGCGATCGTACCGATCTGATCTACTCTGAGATCGTTGACGCACTGACTATCCCTCGTGGGTTGGGCTTTTGGGGCGACATGGTAGTCACGCTCAAAGACGGTAGCCGTCTAGAAATGCGCTCTGTCCCCCGCTATCGGGAAGTCTATGACTACATCAACGAGCGGGTAATTGCCAAAACTGGTATCCCCCTCCTGAGCGTAACCGAGAAAGCCACCGCTAACGGGATTGGAACAGCAGGCTAAGGGTAAGAGGGTAGGAGGGTAGAAGGGTAGGAGGGTAGGAGGGTAGGAGGGTAGGAGGGTAGGAGGGAGAGTATACTCGAACACTCCTGCCCGATCGCCCTACCACCCCACCACCCTACCACCCCACCACCCTACCGCCCTACCACTCTCCCACCCTACCACCCTCCCACCCCTCATGTCCCCCTTCACCCCCGCTCAAATCGCCGCAGAAGGCATCAAACCTAATGAATATGACGAAATCGTCAAACGCCTCGGTAGACACCCGAATAAAGCCGAACTAGGTATGTTTGGGGTGATGTGGTCGGAGCACTGTTGCTACAAAAATTCCCGCCCCCTGCTCAAACAATTTCCGACTACAGGCGATCGCATCCTTGTCGGCCCCGGTGAAAACGCTGGAGTCATCGATCTCGGCGATGGACTTCAACTCGCCTTCAAAATCGAATCCCACAATCACCCTTCCGCCGTCGAACCCTTTCAAGGGGCAGCAACAGGTGTAGGTGGCATCCTCCGGGATATCTTCACAATGGGCGCGCGGCCGATCGCCATCCTCAATTCCCTCAGATTTGGCGACCTCAAAGATGCCAAAACTCGCCGCTTGTTTAACGGAGTAGTAGCGGGTATCTCCCACTATGGCAACTGTTTAATAGGTTCTGAAACCTTTATCTGGAAAGACTCACAGAATTTTATTCACTTTGATACGATCGGCAACTTCGTCACCACCCATCTACCTGAAGGCGAACATACCCACGAAATCAGTGGAATTGAGACATTATCGATCGATCCGAAAACCAGTCAAAGTAACTGGCAACCCGTCAGCCGGATTTTCCAACGCCAAACCGACAAACTAGTCAATATCCGCACCACTTATGGGCGCACCCTCACCGTCACACCCGACCACCCCATGTTACGGGTCGAAGACCAGAAAAAAGTCCGCATCCGCTACGCCCAAAACCTCCGCGTGGGTGACGAAATCCCGATTTTCCTCAAACTGCCCGAAGTCCACGGCACAGCAGAATCGATCGATCTAATTGCCGCTATCTTGCCCCAATACCACGCCGAGAAAGATATTTGTGTCGCACTGCCCCTCTCCTGGCAACCAACAGATCTAATTCGCACAACCCTCGAACTATTTGAGCCTTCGATTCAAAAGCGCAACCACTACCTGAATAGTAAAATATTCCCCCTCGATCGATTCCTCAGCCTCGAACAACTCCTCGGACTCGAACAAGTCCTCAACTTCTCCCGTGCCGACCTCAAAATCGGGCAGCAAGGCAAAGAAGACTGGATCCCCGCTCTGATTGAACCTAACAAGGCTTTCGCCCGTCTCCTGGGCTATTACATCGCTACTGGGAGCGTTTCACCTGCGGGCAACACCAATCGAATTTTCTTCAACTTCGGGCATCAAGAAGTAGCTGCATCTCACGACTTGATGGAAATCCTTCACAGTCTAGGCATAGGTGCCAACTCCAGACAGCGGACATCGGGCATGGCAATCTGTGTCTCATCTTGGTTGTTGGGTTATTTATTCATTCAAGCTTGGGGTTGTGGTAATGAACCAACCCACAAACTCCTGCCAAATTTTGTCTCCCGCTGGAACCCCGAACTTCAGCAGGAACTACTCAAAAGCCTGATTCGGAACAATCCCACCATTCCCAATCCTGTCAACGGCGCAGCAGCTCAAGGTAAGATCTTCTTCTCCACCTCCAGCCGTCAACTATTCGACCAAGTTATTCTCCTGATCCAAAGTCAGGGGACTATTCCCCAAATCTACCATCGTCCTGCTTCCGTTGGTAATATTAAAGGGCGAGAATTTCACTATCCACCCCTATGGCAAATAGAAGTCCGTCGCGAGTGGCTAAACGCTCTAGCAGCACCAGCACCCACCCACCAAAAGGAAGTTGGGAATGTAGCTACTCGCACCGCTCCATTAACTACCACAATGGGCACGGTCAAGATTCAGAATATTACCATTCAAACAGTCGAAACTTGCGATGTTTATGATGTCGAAGTAGATAATACTCATCTGTTCGTTACTAGCGGCGGGATTGTCACCCACAACTGTGTCGGCGTACCGACTGTTGGCGGCGAAGTTTATTTCGACCCCGCTTATTCGGGCAATCCCTTGGTAAATGCGATGGCGATGGGATTGATGGAGACAGCAACCATTGTCAAATCTGGCGCATCTGGCATCGGTAATCCAGTATTGTATGTCGGTTCTAGTACCGGGCGCGATGGTATGGGTGGAGCGAGTTTCGCCAGTGCCGAACTTACCGCAGAATCGATCGATAATCGCCCCGCAGTCCAAGTTGGCGACCCTTTTCTAGAGAAATCTCTGATTGAAGCCTGTCTCGAAGCCTTCAAAACTGGCGCAGTCGTCGCCGCTCAAGATATGGGAGCCGCTGGCATCACCTGTTCCTGTGCGGAAATGGCTGCTAAAGGTGGCTTGGGCATCGAATTCGATCTAGATCTCGTTCCCGCCCGCGAACCTGGCATGGTGGCTTATGAGTACCTCTTATCCGAGTCCCAGGAACGGATGTTATTTGTCGCTCATAAAGGACGAGAACAGGAATTGATCGATATCTTCGATCGCTGGGGACTTCATGCCGTAGTAGCTGGTACCGTAATTGAAGAACCAGTCGTCCGCATCCTCTTTCAGGGCGAAGTAGCCGCCCTAGTACCCGCCACCGCCCTCGCCGATAATACCCCCATTTACGAGCGGGAATTGATGGCAGAAGCTCCAGCATACGCCCAAACAGCCTGGGCATGGACACCGGATTTACTCCCCCCAGCCACCCCCCAAGGCATCGAAATTAACGGCAAATCCCACAGTTGGAATGACGTTTTATTGACCTTGTTGGATACACCTTCGATCGCCTCCAAACGCTGGGTATACCGTCAATACGACCACCAAGTCCAAAACAATACCGTCATCCTCCCCGGTGGTGCAGATGCCGCAGTCATCCGCATTCGCCCCCTCGAACCCATCCAAGGTCGCCAAACCACCATTAACAACCCCAACCTCGGCGTAGCCGCCACCGTAGACTGCAACCCCCGCTACGTCTATCTCAACCCCTACGAAGGCGCGAAAATGGTCGTCGCCGAAGCCGCCCGCAACCTGAGCTGTGTCGGAGCCGAACCCGTGGCTGTGACTGACAATCTCAACTTTGGTAGCCCCGAAAAACCGATCGGTTATTGGCAACTCGCCAACGCCTGTAAGGGATTATCCGAAGCTTGCAGTGCATTCAATACCCCCGTCACAGGTGGAAATGTCTCTCTCTACAACGAAACCTTCGACGCAGCAGGTAATCCAGTCCCCATTTATCCCACTCCAGTCGTCGGGATGGTAGGAATAGTAGAAGATATTACCAAAGTCTGCGGTCAAGGTTGGCAAAATACAGGCGATCGAATTTACCTATTAGGTACCCCTACCCAAGCATCCTCAGCCGTCACCATCGGTGCTTCCGAATATCTAGCAGTTCTCCATCAAACCGTTGCAGGGCAACCACCTACAGTAGATTTCGACCTCGAACTCAAAGTCCAATCCGCCTGTCGTCACGGCATCCATCAAGGCTGGATAAAATCAGCTCACGACTCCGCCGAAGGTGGTTTAACTGTCGCCCTAGCTGAATGTTCTATCTCTGGAAATAAAGGTACGTCGATCGATCTTGGCACATCCGAACACCGTTGGGATACAGTATTATTTGGCGAAGGTGGTGCGCGAATTATCGTCTCAATTTCGCCTAGTCATCAAGCTGAGTTTGAGGCATATTTAGAGCAGCATGTTACTAATGCTTGGCAATATTTAGGTGTTGTTGGCACTGAGATCGATCGCTTTCAAATAACCGCTGGCATGAGTATCATCGATCTAGATGTCGCTGCAATTACCGAGACTTGGGCAACTGCGATCGAACGTCGTCTAGATGTTTAGTCTCTAACTACCTAAAACTAGTAACCAACCAAAACCCCGACTTTTTTAAAAAAGTCGGGGTTCCTACCACTCTTTTGAAAATTTTAGAGTAGAATGGACATTAGGTTTATTCAAATTCATGCCATGAAATCAATTGCATGTGGTGGCACTATCAGTGCAAAGGGAGAATTATTACTCGATGAACAATTGCCTCAAAATCAAGCTAGTAGGGTACAGATAGTTATTTTATTTCCAGAATCGCCAGAATTACCCGATCTCACCCCAGCACAATGGAACAAAACAGTAGCCAATAATCCGATCTTTGCTTTTCTCCACGATCCAGAAGAAGATATTTATACTATTGAAGATGGCATAGCTGTAAGTTATGAAGGGTAAAATAGTATTGGTTCAGTTTCCCTTTGATGACCTTTCCGATCTAAAAGTTAGACCTGCTTACTGTCTTACCAATGCAATCGGTGATTATAAACATCTTATTTTCTCACTGATTACTAGTCGAATTCCAACAACACCTTTACATACAGATTTAATTATCGATTTGAGTCATCCAGATTTTGGTCTTAGCGGACTCAGACAATCATCCACGATCCGCCTCGATCATCTTGTCACTCTACGTCAGTCGATGATTCGTCGCGAACTTGGATCGTTGACTTTAGCTACTCAACATAAAATTGCAGAAATTATCGGTAATTTAGTTCAGCCTTAATCGGTCCACATCGATCGAACGTTATTTCGATCTATAATTCGCTAATTATCGAAGTATACATGGAAATTTATCCTACTAAAGTATAGAATCTAAGGAATAATAGACTACCATAACAGAAATTAATGAATCTTCAGATCGGCTCGTTCGATTAGAGCGATTAATGGAACAGCAAGTAATTAATACTGCCGATCTCACTCAGCAGATTAAAGAAATTAGCACCCAAATCAAAGCACAGGCAACATTTCATGACAGATTCGATCGATCTTTATCTGCAACTAAGCAACTAATTGAATCGAATACTAAAGTCATCGCCGCCAATATTACTAGCATTGAAACCGAACGTAAAGCAATTAGAGAATTGCGCCGAAGTATTCGAGAATCGCAACTAGAAAACTTCGATCGATACCGCCGCCAAGAGCGAACTAGCGCACTCTACGACACCATTGAAGATTTGCAAGAAGATATTAGAGAAATTGGGCGCAAGATCGATCGACAAAGTCCATCATTATAATTTAATCTAAGTAGATCGATCCCACTCTAATTCTAGTGATAAATATCGGTTAAGACACTCTAGATCTGAGTACAGCTTTAGGCGGACTTTGTGTCACTAGCCGCGACTTTAGTCGCTGGGCTATTCTTAACCCGAACTCATGTTATTTAATAATTTAAGAGAGCACCTCTCGCAAAGAGACTAATTGTGTTTGCACGATTCGATAGTAAATCCAGGTGCCACGCCGCTCTTTTTCTAACAAACCTGCTTCATACATGACCTTGAGATGGTGGCTAACTGTGGGTTGAGAAAGTCCGAGAGATTCTACCAATTCGCAAGCACAAACCTCTCCACTCGGCTGTGCGGCAATCAAACTCAGTAACTGGAGCCGCGCTGGTTCGCCTAATACTCGAAATAAAACTGCGGCACTAGCCGCTTCTATCTCAGTTAGACGACCTGCTAACAAAGGTGGACAACAAAAAATCGGGGGGTTTTTTAAAGATTTCATAATCTTTATATTGACATATATCCGGTAGATTGATACCATATCGATGTCTGTCAATATCGATCTGAATTAATCTGACGACCGCATCCGTTGTAATTCGATTACTCGTGTAGAAATCAATCTACCCAAATAGGTGCGTTTCTTTTATGTAACAGGGGCAAAACTGATGACAGTTCGGGTGGGTATCAATGGATTCGGACGAATTGGGCGGCTAGATTTGCGGGCAGCGTGGGGTTGGTCGGAATTAGAGTTTGTACATATCAATGAGGTTAAAGGTGGAGCTGAGGCGGCGGCGCACTTACTCAAGTTCGATTCTGTACATGGACGTTGGGCACCAGAAGTAGAAGCTGCGAATGGGAAAGTGACTATCGACGGCAAACCCTTGACTTTTAGCGAACATGCTCAACCTGGCGATGTACCTTGGCAAGATTTGGGTGTAGATCTGGTCCTCGAATGCTCTGGTAAATTTAGAACGCCAGAAACCCTCGCACCTTATTTCAAAAGCGGTGTGCGGAAGGTCATTGTGGCGGCACCAGTGAAGGAAGAGGCTCTGAATATCGTCATGGGAGTGAATGATGGACTTTATGAGCCAGATAAACATCATCTCCTCACAGCCGCTTCTTGTACTACTAATTGCTTGGCTCCAGTAGTCAAGGTAATTCATGAGGGTTTGGGCATTAAACATGGAGTAATTACTACTATCCATGACAATACCAATACTCAAACAATCGTCGATGCACCGCATAAAGATTTGCGTCGTGCCAGAGCTACCAGCTTATCATTGATTCCCACCTCCACCGGGTCGGCAACAGCGATCGGTCTAATTTATCCCGAACTCAATGGCAAACTCAATGGTTTAGCAGTGCGGGTACCATTACTCAATGCTTCGCTCACAGACTGTGTATTTGAAGTAATGCGATCGACCACCATCGCTGAAGTCAATCAACTATTCAAAACTGCTGCCGCACAGGAACCACTCAAAGGTATTTTAGGCTATGAGGAACGTCCGCTAGTATCGATCGATTACAAAGACGACCCTCGTTCTGGGATTATCGACGCTCTCTCCACAATGGTAGTCAATGAGACTCAAGTGAAAATATTGGCTTGGTACGACAATGAATGGGGCTACGCCAACCGAATGGTCGAACTAGCTCGGAAAGTTGCTTTGAGTATGAATTAACAAACATCGAATCATGTAAGTTGGGTTTCGCTTTGCCCTACCAAAAATCATGTAGGGTGGGCACTGCCCACCATCATAGATTATGGCTGAAACATAGCTGGTGGACTGGGCGGGTGACAAAGGCCAGCAGCAGTGCCCACCCTACTACAAAGCTACCCAACCTACTCAAGTTATTTAATCCTCATTTTTAATTCTTAAATCGTCCCCTTATTCCTTCCTTGTGCAGTCATGGATTCTACTACAGCTTCCAGTGCCAACTTCAAAAACTATGCGCTTGTGACATTAGCATACTGGGGCTTTACCATCACCGATGGTGCCTTGAGAATGCTAGTGCTGCTTTACTTTTACAACATTGGCTATACCCCCATCCAAATCGCCTCCCTGTTCCTGTTTTATGAAGTATTCGGCGTAGTAACCAACTTTTTGGGCGGTTGGATTGGCTCTCAGTTTGGACTGAAAGTGACGCTGTACACGGGAATAGGACTACAGGTGATTTCACTGGTGATTTTGTCATTCCTCAATCCCAGTTGGTCGCTGTGGGTTGCCGTCCCTTATGTCATGGTTGCCCAGGCATTTTCGGGGATTGCCAAAGATCTAACCAAGATGAGTTCCAAGAGTGCGATTCGCTTGGTGGTACCGCAAGATGCCCAGTCATCCCTATTTAAGTGGGTGGCGGTGTTGACGGGTTCCAAGAATGCTCTCAAGGGAATTGGCTTCTTTATTGGTGGTGCCTTGCTGACTTCAGTTGGCTTTATTCATGCCTTATGGATCATGGCGGGAGGACTGGCTTTAATTATGTTCTCCGGGCTATTGCTGCCCAAAGGGATGGGCAAAATCAAGAAAAAGGTGAAATTTAGCCAACTGTTTTCCAAAAGCCAAGAAATCAATATTCTCTCGGCTGCCAGGTTTTTTCTATTTGGCTCCAGAGATGTCTGGTTTGTGGTGGGATTGCCCGTGTTTTTGCGGGGTCAGCTAGGCTGGTCTTTCGCTCAGGTGGGCGGGTTCTTGGCTTGTTGGGTGATTGGTTATGGGGTGATTCAGTTTTCAGCACCAGTCTTGCTGAAACGATTTGGATCGGGACAGCCACCTGGATCGAAGACGATCCAATTTTGGACATTTACCCTAGTGGGAGTGCCAGCGGCGATCGCGATTGCCCTCCAACTCAATGTCCCGCCAAATCTGGCGATCGTCGGCGGACTCTGTATTTTTGGCGTGGTGTTTGCCTTCAACTCTGCGGTTCACTCTTACTTAGTCTTAGCATTTACTGATGATGACAAGGTGGCGTTGAATGTGGGTTTCTATTACATGGCAAACTCTGGCGGGCGGTTGGCAGGAACGGTGTTGTCAGGGCTGGTTTATCAGTTTTATGGGCTGGT
Organism: Chamaesiphon sp. VAR_4_metabat_408; assembly: GCA_031422115.1. GTDB lineage: Bacteria > Cyanobacteriota > Cyanobacteriia > Cyanobacteriales > Chamaesiphonaceae > Chamaesiphon. The sequence continues at coordinate 20,284 of JANOPX010000021.1, forward strand.
GGGCTGTCTCTGGGTATCCGCGTTCTTTGTCTTAGCAGCAGCTTTGGTGACGCTAAAATTACCCGATCCTCAGCCTACTAACGCGATCGCTTGGAAGGCAGGCGACGGTGACTAATTTTTTGGCTGGAGCATCAAGATCGATCTAATCAATCGAGCAATATACTTTAAGGAGCTAAAATCGATGACTACAAAAATAAATAAATTTGGTTTCACTGTAGGTACTCTAGCTGTAGCAATCGGTTCTACCGTCATAGCTGCTAATATATCTACCTTAATCCTACAGGCTCAAGGAGAAAGGAGTCCAGCGATTAAAATCGATGGTTCGAGTACGGTTTATCCCATTACCCAAGCGATCGCCAAACAATTTCAAGCAGATCCAAATAATCGCGGACAGGTTGAAGTTAAAATATCTGGTACCACAGGTGGGTTTGAAAAATTCTGCGCTGGCAAAACCGATATCAGCAATGCCTCGCGACCAATTTTGCTAGCAGAGATGGAAACTTGCAAGAAAAATGGGGTGCGATACATGGAGTTTCCGATCGCCTTTGATGCACTCAGTATCGCTGTCAATCCCCAAAATAACTGGGCACAAGATATTACTATTGCCGAATTGAAAAAGATGTGGGAACCTGCGGCTCAAGGAAAAATCCTGCGTTGGAACCAAGTTCGTTCTTCTTGGCCCAATCGACCTTTGAAGCTATTTGGGGCTGGTGATAAATCTGGTACTTTCGATTATTTCAATGAGGCAATAGTCGGGAATTCCAAAGCTGTCCGTAAAGATTACACGGCTAGTGAAGATGATGAAGTCTTGGTAAATGGGATTAGCCAAGATCCAAATGCTTTAGGGTATTTTGGTTACGCATATTATGAAGAGAACAAGAGTAAGTTGAGATTATTAGGAGTTGATAATGGTAAAGGTGCAATATTGCCATCGACCAAAACTGTAGAAAAAAATCAGTATCAGCCACTTTCTCGACCGTTATTTATTTATGTCAATCTCCGGGCTAGTTCAAATAGACAGCTACTAAGTAAATTCGTGACCCTTTATATCAATAACGCCGCAAAAGTTGCTGATTCTGTTGGATATGTTCCGCTACCAGATCCAGTCAGAAAAATTAATTATATTCATTTTTATCGCGGTAAAACTGGAACGGTATTTGGTGGTAAAGCTAGGCTGAATACGAAAATTTCCGATCTATTACCAAAAAAAGCAGACTATTAGAAGCAGATTTTTTCAAAGGTCTTAGAGGGTGTTTGAAAAGTTATTTTTTATACCTGTACCCTAGAAGACCCCCCCAACCCCCCCTCTTGCCAAGGCTATGCGTTACCCACAGATCTAAAGGGGAAGGATGGGGGAAGGTGGGAGGATGGGGAGGATGGGGAGGAAAGAATTAAGACGCTTTCCTCATATCCCCCACACCTCCCACACTCCCCACACTCCCCACACTCAAAATCTGTGGGTAATGGATAGCTTGCCAAGGGGGGGCTTTGCTCCCTCACCTTGGCAAGGGGAGGGCTGGGGAGGGGTAAACAACCTACGCAGCAATTCAAATAGAGGGGCTAGGGGGGATTCTCTAGAACCTACGAGTTACAAAACAGACTTTTCAGAGAACCTCTTAGAAGCTATTTGGCAACAATTAGAAACTGGACTATATCCCCGACTTCTCCAAGAAGTCGGGGATATGTCTTCTATCTTCAAAGGCTTATAAAGTCTATAATTTAGCTGTCTGTAGTGTATTGGATCACTCGAACGAAAGAGTGACAAAATCTCTCATCATAGTTTAATCTAAATAACCTTATCCCATTGCAACCCAAGTGGTAAAGATGCCGCACCAAATAGAAAATGCAATACGCGCCGACGATTTGGATTAGTCGCTTTTGACGATGCGTGTAATAATAATGGGCGCATTACCAAAGCACCGCCCTGTTTTACAGTACACAATTCTTCGCCATTAGCTGTCTTGATGCTAGCAATATCTGAGCTAGAAATCCGTCCTCGATCGTGGGAACCAGGTACGACACGCAATGCCCCATTATCCCTGTTACAATCATCAATATGGATGCGAATAGCTACGAGACTTTCTAATACCTCTATCGGCGGTTGAACGTAGAGAATTCCCTCTTTATGAGACCATCCAGACAGATGAATATGCTCACAACGTTCTCGCACTGGAATACTCAAATCTTGATGTAACGGCACGAGCCAATTCTTAGCTACTGTCTTGTCAAATAATGTACATTGTACGGCGACGTTATTAGATGGAAGCAATTCAGCAATAGTAGGATGAAGTCTTAATACATCCACTAGTTCGACACACCAAGTAAAATCCAGCAGATTTCTAGTTCCTGCTGTATCGAGGGGAATACTATCTAGATGTGCGATCGTATTTTCAATTTGAGCCGATGATAGCACCGATTTAACGATTGTAAACCCTTGCCTGTCGAATTCCGCCGTTAATATTGACATGCTATATAAAGTATACCTAAGATCGACAAAAGTTTTAAATCTCTTCAAATTATATTAATTCACAGCGGCGATCGATAATTTGACGGTTTGCCGATCCTTCGCAAACTGCCGATCGCTACGTTACAATAAAATAATACCTATCTAAACTGAGCCTACTATACACTGCCGCTTTGCGGTATAGGAACTGCGATTAATATGGGATACGGTGATTATAATCAACAGAATGGTGCCCAAAACAAAGGATTGTTAGCATCGGGATGGAGACCGCTAAATCGCGATTTAGACCTAGGTTTTTTGGCGAATATAGTTGTGAGCGACACATGGAATCTCACCAAGCGGAGTGCTGACTTTTTGAGCGATGTAGCTGACGCATTGAGTCGCAAACAGTACTCATGGTGGGCAAATATTCTCAATGTATTTTCCGATAGCGTCCAGTATGAATTTAACGAAATCTGGAACTATATTACCCCAGATCCAGCCGCACCCGATCGTCGCCACAAAGACGTACTCATCATTCAAACTCCGGTGGTACAATTAGTCAGTCGGGATAGTATTCCGATCGAATATGTCTTAAATCGACTCGAAGAAATTACTGCCAAAAATATTCTCAAATTTTTGGGTACCCCAGATTTGATCACCCAATATTATTGGGAACGCTACTTTTATTATCCCCCAGAGCGGTTCACAACTTGGGAACGGCTGGAAGTTTTGGGCTATGTATCGGCTTATTGGCAAGAGCATGATATCTGGGTACAGGTAGAGACTTTTGACAAAGGCAAACGTCAATATACTATCAGTGCCCCAGATTTGGCTCCGTTAATTAATAAAGCAACCTATGACATCGCTGTGATTTTAAGCGGTTATAAAAGTCGTGTAGGTAAAATTAATAGCGAATATCAGATTCGCTCGTTTCCCGCCGATATTCAGAGCTTTACCGATCGCGTTCAAGAAGCTATTACCACCGAAGATCGAATTGCTGTACTAGTCAATGGTGCCCCCGGTACGGGTAAAACTGTCTGGACGCAAGCATTAGCAAAAGAAGTCTTGATGCCATTAGGTTATGTGATTTTCATTCTCGATCATGATGCCGTCGAAAACTTCGTTCCACCTAGCTATTTAGAACGAATTTGTTTGATTATCAATGAAGCCGATAATTTGGCAAAAGATCGCGCTCTAGAATCTGCCCAAGATAATAATAAAACCGAACATATTTTGGGTTTATTAGATGGTACACTCTATCAAAGTGTGATCGATGAATCGGGAATTCACGCTCAACAAAAACTAGTCGTATTAATGACTTGTAATACTACCGATCGCATGGATCCCGCTGTTCTACGCAAAGGCAGAATTGATTTCACCCACGAATTTATTCACAAATTCGTCTAGGGTGGACAATCTTGTCACACCTAAAATTGAAGGGGCTGTAGGGGTGGGTTTATGCAAACAACTATCGATGCTGCTATTAACCTTAAACAAAACCCACCCTCCTCACTAGAATCTTTAGGCGACAACTAAAATGTCCAAATCAAAACCCGCCCTCCCCACAAGTAACTGTAGGGAGGGCGGATTCAGACAAGGAAAGAAAAATGCGAAAACCTTGGTGCTTAGTCATCAACCGCCCTCTGCTGAGGCAGAGGGCGGTTAGAGACTAAATACTAGAGTTCTAGATTTTATTCCCTGACAATTAATCTACCCTCCCCACAAATAACTAGTAGGGAGGGTAAGAACCTAATGCCCACCAACCCCCAGATAAGTCTCAATTACTTTAGGATCGTTGAGTAATTCAGTACCAACTCCCTCAAACTTAACAATACCAGTATCTAACACGTAACCTCGATCGCACATTGCCAGAGCTTTTTTGGCATTTTGTTCGACAAGAACGATTGCCGTACCTGTTTCGACGATTGCTTTGACTTGTTTGAGTACATCAGTCACCAATGCGGGCGAAAGTGCCGCTGAAGGCTCATCTAGGACTAATAATTGTGGATCTAGCATCAGTGCTTTTCCCATCGCTAGCATTTGACGTTCGCCACCGGAGAGAGTACCCGCACGCTGTTTGCGTCGTTCCGCCAATCTGGGAAACATGGTGTAAATTTTATCTTTGAGCTGTTTGAGATCCGTAGTACGGATAAAGCCGCCCATATCAAGGTTTTCTTCGATCGTCAACGACCGAAATACGTTAGCAATCTGGGGTACATAACACATGCCTTTCTGGACGATACGATCGGATTTCAATCCAGATATCAGTTCGCCTTTGAACACAATCGTACCTGTATTGGGTGTCAACAATCCAAAAATCGTTTTCGCGAGGGTAGATTTCCCCGCACCATTCCCGCCAATTACAGCTACCAATTCACCAGGGTAAACGACAAAATCAATACCATTGAGAATATCCGACCCTGGAATGTAGCCAGCACGGACATTCTCGACTATTAATAGGGGATTAGAATTGGACATTGATTTGAGAGGGGGGAGGGGGAAGTGGGGAGGCTACCTTTGTATACACAAGTTGGCTAGAATTTAGTTTTGATTAGTTTACCCCCCCAACCCCCCTTGGAAAGGGGGGCTAAAGCCCCCTCCCCTTTACAAGGGGAGGGCTGGGGTGGGGTCAAAGGACTACGCAGCAATTCTAATCAACAGAGTAGGGGGGCAGGGGAAGTGGGAATTTAATTCTTCTTTATTTCCTGACTCCTAGCCCCTAGAATTTTACTTCTTCTTGGCGGTGGTTTTTGCATCCTTGGCAGCTTTTTTCGCAGATTGAGCGGCGAGTAGAGCTTTCTGTTTGGCTTGTTCCCGCTCCTCTTCCAATTTATCCAGGTAATAATGATAGTCACCGAGATAGACGCGGAATTCCCCGTCTCGCACTTCGATGATTTTGTTGGCAACTTGGGAGATAAAATAGCGATCGTGAGAAACGATCAAAGCTGTACCGTCATAGTTTTTGAGCGCGTCTTCGAGCATTTCCTTCGCAGGAATGTCCAAATGGTTAGTCGGCTCGTCTAAAATTAAGAGATTAGCTGGGAGTAATAGCATTTTTGCCAGCGCGAGTCGAGCTTTTTCCCCACCGCTGAGTGCTTCAACTTTCTTGAACACTGTATCACCACTAAATAGGAACCTGCCTAAAAGAGTTCTTACTTCTTCATTTTTCCAGTCAGGGACTTCATCATGGATGGTTTCAAATACCGTGCGGTATAAGTCTAATGCTTCGGCTTGATTTTGCTCGAAGTAACTAGGAATCACATTATGTTCGCCGAGTTTGACTGTACCACCAGTCTGTTGTTCCATCCCCACAATCATTTTTAGGAGCGTAGATTTGCCACAACCATTCGGGCCGAGAAAGGCAATTCGATCGCCACGTTCGACTAATAAGTCGCTACCTAAAAATAAAATTTTGTCACCATAAGCATGTTCGAGATTTTCTATTTCTACTACTTCTCGACCGCTCCGAGGTGCAGTTGGAAATCGGAAATGGAGAGTTTTCATACTCGATGTTGGAGCTGCTACTCGTTCGATTTTATCGAGTTGTTTTTCACGACTTTTCGCTTGAGTACTGCGAGTTGCACTAGCCCGGAATTTCTCGACGAAGGCTTGTTGTTTATCGAGTTCTTTTTGCTGACGTTCAAATGCACTCAATTGAGCAGATTGATTTTCCGCTTTTTGGTTGAGATAGGTCGAATAGTTACCCAGGTAAGTAGCCGACACACCGCGTTCTGTTTCGACGATTTGATTGCAAAGTCTGTCGAGAAACTCTCGATCGTGCGAGATGATTACCATCGGAGTTTCTAACTTTCTCAGGTAGTTTTCTAACCATTCGATCGTCTCCAAATCTAGATGGTTAGTCGGCTCATCGAGCAATAGTAAATCGGGGAATTGCAACAAGATTTTGCCCAAACTCATTCGCATTTGCCAACCGCCACTAAAGGCACTGACCAACCTGTCGGCATCCTCCAGATCAAATCCCATTTCTGGCAAGATTTTGTCGATTTCAGCTTCAAGGGCATAACCATTCAATCCCTCATACTGCCGCTGAAACTTATCCATTTTATTCAATAATCGATCGAGTTCATCACCACTAGCTGATTCCAACTGATGATGTATTTCACTCAATTGTGAATGGACGAGATTTGCTTCGCCAAATGCTTGCCACAATTCTTCCTTCACCGTGCGAGTAGGCACGACATCAAATTCTTGATTGAGGTAGGCGATATTCAAACTATTCGGGCGGATTATTTCTCCACTAGTCGGCTCTACCTGTCCGGCAATAATCTTCATCTGGGTGGACTTCCCCGCCCCATTTACCCCCACCAAACCAATTCTATCCCCTGGCTTAACTTCCCAATTAATGTCCTTGAGGACTTCGCCTGTGGGATATATCTTACAGATGTGTTCCAGTCGCAGCATGAAATTAATCGTCTCCAGAAGTGTGATGGGGCCGAGGAGATCCCTATACTATTTTAACAAAACTTTACCACACAATCGAAATATATCTAAAAATGCTTTGAGAGTCGATTCTCCAAAGGAGAGGCTACGCCAACGAATTCATCCGCACGGCTAGGATCTGCGCTTCATCCCAACAGAAGACCTTGCCGAATTCCGCCTGTTGAAGCTGCTAACTCAGTCCGCCTTGTGGCACACCAAAAAGTCGAGTCTGGCGGAAAACAGGCAGTTTCGACAATTAATTAATGATTAATTAATTGTTAACCTGCCTAGGCTACTCACTCAAGTGAGATTGCTGTAAAATACTGATAATGTCGAAAAAGTTCATTGTGAACAAAACTGACATCATTCAGGCTTGGACTGCCGATCGTGGTCTGTACTCTAAAAAAACTTTCTAACCATACCCAATGCTATCGAAAAACTTCATTCGGCTTGCAAGTCTCGCAGGATTATCAGTATCGCTTTTCGGTTGTCAAACAGGCGGAAAAGAAGTTACTCTCAGCGGTGCTGGTGCCACTTTCCCCCAGCCACTGTATGAAAGATATGCCACCGATTTTCACAAGGCTCAACCGGATATCAAGGTTAACTACCAAGGAATTGGTAGTGGTGGCGGGATCAAGCAAACCATCGCTGGTACGGTAGATTTTGGTGCTAGCGATGCAGCCATGACTGATGCAGAAATAGCTCAAGTACCTGGTGGGGTATTATTGATTCCGACTGCTGGTGGTGCAGTTTCTGTAGTTTACAACTTACCCGCAGCAAAAGGACTCAAACTCTCGAATAAAGTTCTGACTGGCATCTTTCAGGGCAAGATCGCGAACTGGAACGACCCCCAAATCGCTCAAGACAACAAAGATGCGAAGTTGCCATCTGGTTCGATTAAGCCCGTCGTTAGAGCCGATGGGAGTGGAACTGCATTCATCTTTACCAATCACCTCAGTGAGATAAGTGCGGAATTTAAAGCAGCAGTTGGTGCTAGCAAAGAACCCAAATGGCCTGCTAAGTTTCTTAGAGGTAAAGGTAATCCTGGGGTAGCGGGGTTGGTAAAACAAACTCCAGGCTCCATTGGATTTGTTGAATATGAGTTCGCCGTCAAAAGTGGACTCTCATCTGTTTCTGTCCAAAATGGTAGCGGCGAATATGTAGCTCCATCCCTAGAGGCGGCAAATTTGGCGATAGCTGATGTCAAATTCCCTGAGAATTTTAGAGCTTTGGATATCGAGTCTAAGAAAGGTTATCCGATCGTCGGATTGACTTGGTTGCTGATTCCCAAGACTACTAAGGATCCCGCCAAAGCTAAAGCCATCAAAACAATGGTCAAGTGGATGCTCACCAGCGGTCAGAAATTGAATGGCGAACTCAACTATACCTCGATTCCCAAGAATGTAGCAGATCGCGCCATTGCTGCGGTTGAATCTGGTGTGAAGTAACCCAATTTTCGCGACCAGTGGGATCGACTGACGACTACAGTGTTACTTGATGTAAGTTATTAACTCTTGCTTAATTAACCATTAATTAAGCAAGAGTTAAACAAATCTTAAACTTACCATCATACTTAATTAGGTCAGGTCGCGCTAACATGCTGTTGATATCTAAAAAATTGTGAATGTGCATAATTGCTATTTTTACAACTTTCAACAATGATATCGGTGTGTCCCGAGTGAACTTCATAACTATACCCATGTTATCTAACAACTTCAGTAGGTTTACTGCCCTAGCAGCAGTAGCAGTAACAGTCTTAGGTTCTCAACTAGCAGCACTAGCTGATGTAACATTGAGTGGGGCTGGGGCGACTTTTCCTCAGCCATTGTATGAAAGATACATCAAGGAATTTCGCAAGGCTCATCCAGACATCAAAGTCAACTACCAGAGTAATGGTAGTGGTGCTGGTGTGAAGGCAGCGATCGCTGGTACTGTAGATTTTGGTGCTAGTGACGCAGCAATGACAGATGAAGAAATTGCCAGAACACCAAGTGGCATAGTCATGGTACCTACCGCTGGTGGTGCAGTAGCTGTTTCTTACAACTTACCTGGCGTTAAAGGTCTCAAAATCTCCAACAAAGTATTGGGCGAGATTTTTTCAGGTAAAATCACTACCTGGAATGACCCCCAAATCGTTGCAGATAACAAAGGTCTTAAATTGCCCTCTAGCGCAATCAAGCCTGCTGTGAGAGCTGATGGTAGTGGTACTTCCTTCATCTTCAGCAACTACGTCAGTTTTGTCAGCCCAGGATTCAAATCAGCAGTTGGTGCCAGCAAAGAACCAAAATGGCCATCTAGCTTCCTCAAAGGTAAAGGTAATCAAGGCGTAGCTGGTTTGATCAAGCAAACTCCTGGTTCGATTGGGTATGTTGAGTATGAGATCGCACTCAAACAGGGACTCTCATCCGCACTAATCCAAAATGGTAGTGGTAACTATGTAGCTCCCTCTCTGAAATCTGCAAACTTGGCTCTAGCTGATGTCAAATTCCCAGCTAACTTCCGGGTATTTGATGTCAACTCCAAGCAAGGTTATTCAATTGTTGGTTTAACTTGGTTGTTGATTCCTAAAGCCCACAAAGATCCTGCTAAAGCTCAAGCGATCAAAACAATGGTCAAATGGATGCTTACCAGTGGTCAGAAATTCAATGGCGATCTTAACTATACTTCGATTCCTCCCAGTGTAGCTGCTCGCGCAATTGCAACTGTTGAATCCAGCGTAAAATAACCTAATTTTTAACAATGTCCCCTCCTGAAATCTCTGTGCCAAGGATGAAGAAAAGTAATTCGTCTCAGCGCACTCGTTCTTCCAAAAAGGATCGAGCAGATCGGTTGTTCCGCTATTTGATGTATGCTGCCAGCAGTGTGTCAGTTATCATCCTAATCGTGATGATATGGACGATACTCGGACATGCCCTACCTGCGCTGAATAACTTTGGGCTGGGCTTTCTATTCGGTAACGAATGGAACGTCCCAGATCTCAAATTTGGTGCTCTACCATTGATTTTTGGTACGATAGCCAGTAGCTTAATTGCGCTGTTGTTTGCCGTTCCGATGGGTTTGGCTGTGGCGATTATCACTAGTGAGGATTTATTGCCTCAGTGGTTACGATCGATTGTCTCATTTACAATCGAACTAATCGCAGCCATACCTAGCGTAATCTTTGGCTTGTGGGGTGTTGCGACACTCGTACCGTTTTTGCTGGAAAAAGAGACTTTTCTCTACACCAACTTTGGTAGCATTCCATTATTTAGCACGGAACCAACCGGATTTGGACTATTAACGGCGGGGATGTTGTTGGCCATCATGATTTTACCGACTTTGGCTGCTGTCAGTCGAGAGGTACTATTAGTTGTGCCCGGTTATCTTAGAACTGGTTCGATGGCTCTGGGCGCTACTCGCTGGGAGACAATTTTCCGCGTGATTTTACCTACAGCTTTTGCGGGGATTGTTGGTGGTGCAATGCTCGCACTAGGGCGTGCTCTGGGCGAAACGATGGCAGTAACAATGGTAATTGGCAATGCTGCGACAATTAGTCCTTCACTATTTTCAGCCGCTTACTCAATTCCTTCTCTTCTCGCCAATCAATTTGCCGAGGCTCAAGATGATGTCCACATCGGCGCACTTTCTTATTTAGTATTAATCTTATTTGCCTTAACTCTAATGGTGAATGTTGGAGCAATCGGTTTAGTTAGATTGGTTGAAAGCGGAGGGAAAAAATAATATGCGAACTTCAAAAATTCCTAAACTAACTACTCCTTTATCTCTAAATCGAACATTATTCGATCGAGGTATGACAGTCGTAGCATTTCTGCTAACTATTCTTGGAGCCTTGCCGTTGATATCAGTTTTGCAAAATATCATATTTAAGGGTACTCCAGGACTAACAGCAACAATGTTTACCAGCCCTATCGTCGAAGATGGGTTTGCCAACGCAGTGCTTGGGACTTTATCGATGGTGGCGATTGCTTCTTTCATCAGTATTCCGATTGGTATTGCTACAGGTATCTATCTTTCAGAATATGACTCCAAGGGGAAAGTTAATCGGAGCATCAGATTTTTGATTACTATTCTGACTGGTGTACCTTCGATCGTCGTAGGGATATTTATCTACGATGTGGTGGTGATAAATACTAAAAACATCTTCGATTTTAGTTACAGTGCCCTTGCTGGTGGTATGGCATTGGCAGTTATTATGCTGCCAATTATCTCCCTGACGACTGAGGAAGTGTTAAAATTAGTACCAAACAGTCTTCGCTTGGCTTCATCTGCTTTGGGTGGAAGTAGGTTTCAGACTATTAGTCAGGTAGTCTTGCCCAACGCTTTATCAGCAGTCTCGACAGGGGTATTACTGGCCATCGGTCGTGCCGTTGGCGAAACAGCACCTCTACTATTTACTGCTTTGTATGCTCAAGATTGGGCCTCAAATTTACTGAGTCCAACTGCATCTTTACCAGTACTTATTTTTAATTTGTATAACGAGCCAGATCCAGTTAAAAATCAGTTGGTTTGGACGGCATCTTTGTTTTTGCTGGGGATAGTTTTAGTCATCAACCTGCCAGCTAGACTACTAGCGAGTAAGAGAAGATAAAGTAAATGACTGTATAATTGACCATTCGCCCGAAAGTTTAATTTTATCCATTCATAAATACGACTAAAACTATATGAAAGACCCGCGCGATACTGTAATCCAAGAGTTGTACCAGACGGAACAAGAATTGGACGTTGCCATCCAAGTTAATAATCTCAGCTTTTTCTACGGCACATCAAAAGCACTAGAAAATATCAACATGACGATCTTCCAAAATCGCGTCACAGCGATTATTGGGCCATCTGGTTGTGGTAAATCGACCTTCATCAAAGCACTCAATCGGATTGCTGAATTGGAAGGGACAATTAGGGTTGATGGACGAGTTAATTTGTATGGGCAAGATATATATCACCCACAAGTTAATATCAATCAGTTACGCAGACAAGTAGGGATGGTATTCCAAAAGCCAAACCCTTTTCCCATGAGCATCTATGAAAATGTTGCTTATGGTATCAAAATTGGCGAAAGAAAAGTCCCAAGAGCAGAACTCGATAATATCGTAGAATCTTCTTTGCAGGGTGCAGCAATCTGGAATGAAGTCAAAGATAAATTGCACAAATCTGCATTAGGCTTATCCGGTGGACAACAACAACGGTTGTGTATAGCTCGCGCTCTAGCTGTGAAGCCCAAGGTACTATTGATGGATGAGCCTTGTTCGGCATTAGATCCCATTGCCACAATCAAAATCGAAGAATTGATGCACAGTCTGCGTAACGATTTGACGATCGTTATTGTGACTCACAACATGCAGCAAGCAGCACGGATTTCTGATTTCACTGCTTTTTTCAGTACCGATGAAACACGGATCGGTCAAATGGTAGAATTTGGAGAGACTAAACAGATTTTCTCATTCCCTGTCGATCGACGCACCAATGATTATGTATCCGGTAGATTTGGATAATATCGCACGGAATTGTAGGGGTGGGTTTATGCCAGCAAACATCGATAAATTCTAGAAATATCGAACAAAACCAACACTCTTCACCAGCATATATCGATCGGTCTTCATCTGGCAATATCGATCTAGATCTGCGATCGTTATTGGTGGGGTTGGGCGGGTTTTGTTCGGTATCTATCTGTAAAATCGATATTGGCTAGCATAAACCCGCCCCTACGGTTGGTTGAAATTCGATCTTCATCTGGCAATATCGATCTAGATTTGCGATCGTTACTGTTGGGGTTGGACGGGTTTTGTTCGGTATTTATTTGTAAAATCGATATTGGCTAGCATAAACCCGCCCATACAGATCTATATTTGGTACGCATCGAGGATATATTCAACTCACATTTCTTACGCAGATAGGCTGAGTTCTCGACTTTGTTGGCGTTGCCAAATACTGAAGATTTTGTCGCGCCCATCATTTAATAATGTTCGATCGAGTTGATAGATATCCACTTTCTCACCTCGATTATCGATTGTAGATTGACTAAGCTCGACTTTCAATCCTAATAGTTGGAGAAAGCGGTTGAGGATGACGATCGGATTGACTTCTCCACTACTATTATAGGGTACGTCAATGCCGATCGCTCGTTTGATATGTTGACTGCATAAATAGCTAATTCGTTTGAGCGAAACTAGATCTGGATCTGTAGCTTGAAATTGTCGATCGACATCTAGGAAATTTATCATGCCCAAAGCTAGTAATCCTTGAATTTTGAGGATATGATGATTTGCATCGGGGAGGAACACTCGATCGAGTCTAGTTTCCATATCTCGATCCCAAATTAGATAGATAGATTGGGGTAGATATTGCTGATGATTGAGTAGATAGAAGTGGGTTAATAGTTGTCCGTAATAACCTTTATCATCCTTCAATTTTAGTTCGGGAGTGATGTCAACTCCATATCGTTGTTGGAGATGGTATTTCTCGACCTGAGCGCGTTCTAGATTTGTCGTGAGGCGTTTGTTTGCGAGAAATTGATAGTCGCGTCGATCGAGATCTGGAGCGGCGGCGATTGCCCTTGCAGCTTGGAGTTTGACTTGGTGTTGAATTTTTTTGGTTTGGGTACCGATCAGATTATACTGACGATCGCGTTGGGATTTTTGTTTGTGTAAATCGGCGATTTCTCCCATGATTTCCAGAGACTTTTGGGGATCTACTTTTGCCGCGTGCATGAGTGCAGTGCGGAGTGCTTGGAGACTTTGTTTATCCCGATCTTCACTGACAATCTGGATCGAATGTCCTTCAGCCAATAAGCCAGACTTGACGGCATCTCGGTAGAGGGTAATTGATGCGTTGATTCGCGCCGCAAATCGCGCCCAAGTCCGCAAATGAATCGGATCGTATACAAAGGGCAAATCCACATCAATGCTCGTCAGGGGGGACATGAGGGCATAGTTTTCTTTGTAGCTTTCTTGATACCAGTAGGCAAGAGTGCGATAATTGTTGCTACCATTACCGATCGTCCCAATCCCCCGTTTCGCACACCAGACATGACGCGGCACATTTGCGCGTACTCTGGCTAGAGCTTGACGCACTTCTGCATCGGGAATTACTCCCTGGAAGATACCATAAACCCGATCGAAATGTTTGACATCGATACTCACCCCAGTACCTAAAGTGGGTGTCACAAATACCGCATCATATTCTGGTGCTTGGGTATTAATTTCCGAGACAAAATCCACCGCTGGATGTCCCGTAGTATTGGTGGTTTGACTGCAAACTACTAAGGTTTTGGTATAGCAATCTGCCAATTGTTTGAGAGTTTGCTTAATATATCGACAGGTTGTATCAGAGCCATATCGCCCCGATCGACTGTCAGTGGTAACATAGCATTTATGACCTTCCCGCAAGTCGAGTTCCAATTGATGAATCAAAGCGGTAGGATTGGGACTATCGTAAAACTTTACATCCCAACCTTGCGCTGCTTTCCAGCTATTGACGACAATCCACGGCTCAATGTCAGTATTCGCCAACTGCTTGAGATAATCGATCGAAAGATCCGACAAATCCGCATCCTGAGCGATTACCAAGCCACCAGTGGCGACTACTCGCGCGATGAGATTGCCAAAAGTTTTTAAAATCGCCAGTCGCTTTTTTTTGCAGGTAGAACTATGGAGTAAATGCCATAATGACTGTTCGACTTCATCCAAAATAATCGTCGCACCATCCCAGTCAGCCGGATTGAGTTTCCAAATCGAATCTAGACATAAACCCAGGCTATCTGTAGATCGATCGGGTATTTTCCTGTCGATCCAATTTACGCCTACTCGATCGCACAAAAATACACCTAATTGAATTCTATGGGTCAATAATAATATGGGATGACCATTAGCTTGAGCTGCTGCAACTACTGGTATCAAAGCGGTAGTTTTGCCCGTACCTTTTGGTGACTTAATGCCAACGATACCAGTAGTAGGCAAATCCATATTATGCAAATAGCGACTATCTATTAATCGATCTGGTAAATATGTTAGCTCATTATCTCGCTTCGATTGAGCTAGATCTATCTCCAAATCTAATGCTTGCTGATATACAAGCTTAAAAGCATCAATCTTTCGAGCCGAAATAAAATCATCAACACCTTTCTCAATTCCTGGCAATCGAATTACTTTAACAGTGCAATTTGACTGTTGTAATAGTTCGCCCATATTGACAATTGCTGTATCGACTAACTTGGCTTTACGGAGGACACTTTCATAATCAAAACAGATATAGATACTTTTACACCGATTGGCAAATACTAACAATTCTGGGATGAGATTTCGACCGATCGTATTACCATAAAGATCGCGATTTGCCCGATAGCCACTATTGATTCCTGGTAAAGCAATCGCTGGATAGCCGTAACTGAGCAGAGTTGCAGCTTTTTTAACCCCTTCACAAATAACGATCGGAATGCCTAGATCGAGAATCCATTCCCAATAGCCAATCGCTGCACCGGATCGTTGGCGTAGCCTCTCCTGCGGAGAATCGATCTGAATTTCTGTAGGTAATTTAGCTTTAAATAACTTCGCCGTTAATTCCCAAATCGATCGAGTTACCCTCAGACAAAATAACCGATTGGGTGTCTGGGGTGGATGTTCGTATTTAATTAATTTATTATCTTGGTTTTTAGCTGGAAAATCTGGCTTGAATGTACCCCATTCCATCGGCTGCCAATTATTCAAAGGATCCAAACCATTACACCACCAACCACCTTTCGCACAGTGACTATATCTTCGCATCCAACTAGGTGTTATTTGGCCGATATTATTCCGTGGAAGTTCGGGTGAGATTAATAATCGATCGTAGGTAGAATTTCCCTCGATAGATCTAAAGTTCAGGGATACTAATAAAGGATCGATCCCACTAGCACTAATTAACTCTGTATGGTGGATAGGATTTAGATCGGATTGACCCATGTGTGAGAGGATTTCGATGAGGGGGATTCATATTCTACCCGAAACTTCTCCCAAAATCCGCAACCTGCTCGAAACTAATTTACTTTTTTCCATGTGGGGACATTGACTATTTTTTGACGCTATGGATGGTGTAATAAATTTAAACTAATAGTTCATCTATTCTGCGATCGATTTGTGATTTTCAAGATTTAGCTAAAAAGGTTGTTGTCATCAGCAATAAGGCTGAATCAATATATGAATTGTATTAATTATTGCTTTGATTACACGGAGATCGAGATTCGCAAACTTTTGTTATATTTCTGCTACATAAACGATCGACTGACTCCCTCATTCCCTAAGCTGATTAAAGCTGCGACTACTGAACACTTAAAATTGAGGTTGACATCGATGCCCTATATCAATAATGACGGTGATACAAGATTAAATAACTTTCCCACCGAACCGAAAATGTACACAGCCGAACCCACTACCCCCAGCCAGCAACGCAATTATCTCATTGTGGCGGTAGTCGGTATTCTATTGGTTGGTGTACTGATATTTGTAGCTACTATGGTGTCTTAGTAATAAGGATTTAATAATATACATATCTGTAGGTTGGGTAGCAGCCCGCGTTGGCGTAGCCTTTCGCCTCGAAATAACCCAACATCCCTAGAGCGTTGGGTTTCCAGGCTCAACCCAACCTACGCAAGTTATTTAATTCTCATTCCTTAGTGATTAGATTATTCAGCGATCTTGCCAAAATAGCAGTCGTTGAGCCATAATCGGACTGCCTCACCGATACTGCTTTTGCTACTTTCGATCGGCGGTGTCAATGGTGAATCAGCCGTACGAGTACCAGTACTAGTTCGGGTATAAATATTCACCAGCCGCCAACCGAGACTAGTCTTCGCCAGAAACAACCAGTGAAACTCTTGCAACTCGGTGGATTTAATCCCGGTGTATTGTCGCTCCAAGCTACTGATAAATAGCTGTGATGGTGCGGCTTGGGGAAATTGTGGCGGATACTCTCGACTGACGATCGCAATTGGGGTAACATCTGGTTTACCCACAGCTAAAATCGAACTATACAATTTATCAGATATTTTGCGCCGCCGTGCCATCACCCGATTGGTATAGCTCGGCAAATCTCTTGCTAGTAAATTGGCAAGACTAGTTAAATTTGTCGGACAAATTCTCGGCTTTGCTGGGATAGGAGTCTCTAGCTTGGAGATATTCCTAACACACTGAACTTCAACACTAGGAATACATGGGGGAAGATAATTCACGATTTTTACCCATAGCACCAATTGAATCTATGTCTAAAGTTTGAGCTATAGCTTGAATATTGTGTGAGTTCCAAGCTGCCGACATCGCTATAGCCACATCTGCGGCACGCTCTGAGCTAGTCAAAGCCAATAAAGTCGGCCCAGCACCACTAATTACCATTCCATAGCCCCCAGCGGCAATTACGGCGCGTTCCACATCAGTATAACCAGGAATCAACCGTTGACGATAGGGTTGATGGATCCGATCGGTCAGCGCAGCAGCCAACCAGTCGGGATTACCTGTTTCCAACCCCCGTATCAGTAAGCCGAAATGAGCGGTATTAAAAATAGCATCAGCACGGTTGTATCCAGTCGGTAAAACACTCCGCGCCTCCTCTGTAGATAGTTCAAAATCAGGGATGGCAACTACTGGCACAATACTACTATGCCAGGGAATGTCAGCGATCGCCCAACCATGCTTCGCGCTAGCAGCTACACGACAACCACCAATTAGAGCTGGTACCACATTATCAGGATGTCCCTCCATTTCGATCGCCAGATCCATTATTTCCAGATCTGAGAGCGGATTACCCGCCAAGGCATTCGCGCCTAATAAACCCCCCACAATCGCCGTCGCCGAACTTCCCAATCCTCTCGCCAAAGGCACTCCCAGCTCGATCTCAATTCTCACTCCTGGCGGGGTGCGATCGATTTTCGCGTACAATTTGAGCAGGGCTAAATAAGCTAAATTGGTAGCATCGGTATGAACTCGATCGGCTTCCGCTCCACTTACAGAGATAATTAGATCGGCACTATCGATCGCGCCAAAGGTAAACTCATTATAAAGGCTCAGTGCTGCACCGATACAGTCAAATCCCGACCCCAAATTAGCAGTCGTAGCAGGTACCCGAATTGTGGCTGTCATAGAGGGGTCAGGGATGAGGGGTGAGGGGTCAGAGCTAGGGTTGGTATTGCCAGCCCTTTCAACGTGTAGATTTCTATGGAGATCGAAATCCCTTGTTACCCCCCCCAACCCTCCTTGGAAAGGGGGGGGCTTTGCTCCCTCCCCTTGGCAAGGGGAGGGCTGGGGTGGGGTAAAACCAATACTGATAGATCGCGAATATACGTCATCACAGGCTAGCTGATTTTACACGTTGAAAGGGCTGGGTGGGAATTGCCCACCATCTAGGTCTAAGTCTGCAATAATTATGCCGATCGCGATGGAAGTTTCCATCGACTATCCAAAACTTAGGATATCAGGTTCGATCGACTATTGCCTAGTAAATGGTCAACGCCGATCGAACCCAATCTCTGCAAATGTTACAAAATGCAAATTATTTTGAACTAGATCGTAGATTTGGTGGCAAGCCAAACACGAACCTGCGATAATGAAGTTAGACACAAAAAACGAGGTAGTCATACTTACCGACGATCGCCAACCAAGCCTGACTGCTCTCTACAATAGAGCGCAACGAATCTGAGTCAGCATGGCGAACAAAAGCCGCTACATGGGAACTTTGTAAATTTTCCCAATCTTCTTTGACTATCTTAATTCAAATACATCATATCTAGTGGGAGATGCTTATGAAGCTTGTGCTCCAGAGTAAGAACATCGAAATTACCGATGCCATCCGTCAATATGTAAATCAGAAAATAGAACGGGCAGTCAGTCATTTTGAACACATCACAACAGAAATAGATGTCAATCTATCAATTGCCAAAAATCCCCGCATCGCCGCATCACAGGTAGCTGAAGTGACGATTTATGCCAACGGTGCCGTCATCCGCGCGGAGGAAGCCCACGAACATCTATATGCGAGTATCGATTTAGTCGCTGATAAGATATCCCGCCAATTACGCAAGTACAAGGAACGAAACTTCAGCAAAAAAGACCATCCAGATCTAAAGCATCTGCCTGAAGAATTAGATTTAGAACTACTAGACTATAACCTGACAGACAACCGCGCTGCCACATTGCCAGCCGAGGTAGTGCGAACCAAGTACTTTGCCATGTCAGCACTATCGATCGATGAAGCTCTAGCCCAATTGCAGCAGATCGATCATGACTTCTACATGTATCGTAGCGCAGAAACTGGCGAAATTAACGTCATCTATCGACGCGATCGAGGCGGCTTTGGTGTCATCCAGCCTCACCCTGGTGGAGATAATCACAATAGCACCAATGGTAACGGTCGAGGAAAAGTAGCTGCGGCGACAGAAACCATTCCGGTGAAGTCATAAAATTGACTTGATTTCCCGTTGGTAGTTTTAGTAGATTCAATATTCCTAATCTGATACAGAATGAGAATCAGTCCGCCAGAAGGCTCTAGTAAAGAGCCTTCTGGTTTTTTAGGTTGGTAAACGATTGAGATCTGGTACCCACCATTGCGCGGAAAAATAGCGAGTATATTTGAAACCCATAAAATGAGACTAGGCGCAAATATATTTAACTTTAATTTACATAAATTAAATGCTAGTAATTCTCAATAGTTATGCTAAGATATTTTCAATAGCTTATTGCAGACTTATCTCAATAGCTGAGAATGCTGATTTGAGCAATGAAGTGGACTGATGGCGATCGCCCTAGACATATTCTACTCAAAAGATGCTCGATAAATCTCTCAGGGTCATGACTGAAAGCAGATATCGACAATTGGTGTACTGCAACTAGCTAATGGGATCGGGTTGGCGATCGATCGCGATCGTACCTCACAAGCTATTGAGATAAATCCTTATTTAAGGACTAGTACTAGTAGCAACAATCCTGACGATTTCACAAAAAGACTGAGAAATCCGGCGGAAATGACTTTCACCTGATGTCTCAGCATAGATTAAAAATCTTAGTTCCATCATATCCGACTCCCGATCGATAGCAGAAAAAAGCATCGAGAGGAGTCATCAAGTAACTAACCATCGATTGAGGTTAAAGACAAAGATGCAAACATACGACAAACCAAATGTTAAATATGGCTGGTGGGCGGGGAATTCCCGCTTTGCCGAGAAGTCAGGGTTATTTATTGCCGCACATGTGGCTCAAGCCGCCCTCACCATGCTATTCGCTGGCGGGATGACTCTATTTGAACTTACTCGCTACAAATCCGGCGTACCCATGGGAGAGCAGGGTTTAATTCTATTACCTCATCTTGCGACTCTGGGCTTGGGCGTGGGCAAAGGTGGCGAAATTGTCGATACATACCCGATGTTTGTTGTCGGCGTGGTGCATTTGATTTCTTCCGCCGTCTTGGGTGCAGGTGCATTATTTCATACTTTCAAAGCACCTGAGAGTTTAGCAGATGCCAAAGGGCAAGCACGGAAATTCGACTTTAGTTGGGATGATACCAAGCAATTGGGATTGATTCTGGGGCATCATCTCCTGTTTCTGGGTGCTGGCGCGCTGCTACTTGCGGGTAAAGCGATGTGGTGGGGTGGTTTGTATGACTCGAATATTCAGGATGTACGGCTAGTTAATTCGCCTACATTAGACCCTAGCATTATTTACGGTTATCAGACTCACTTTGCTACTGTAAATAACCTCGAAGATTTAGTCGGCGGGCATATCTATGTTGGCTTCCTATTAATTGCTGGTGGGATTTGGCACATAGTTGTCAAACCAATGCCTTGGGCAAAACGAGTATTGATTTTCTCAGGGGAAGCGATTCTTTCTTACTCACTGGGTGGAATTGCTTTAGCGGGATTTGTGGCTGCTTATTTCTGCGCTGTCAATACTCTTGCTTATCCACCAGAATTTTATGGTGCGGTGCTAGATGTCAAGTTGGGCATAGCTCCTTACTTTGCCGATACTATCAAACTTCCGATTGGGAATACGGCGCGTGCTTGGTTGGCAAATGGTCATTTTTTCCTGGCTTTTTTCTTCCTTCAAGGGCACCTCTGGCACGCACTACGAGCATTAGGTTTTGATTTCCGTCGTGTAGAAAAAGCACTAAATGGAATTGATGAATCAGTAGCATCATAGCTCGTCTCGATCTAATTTTCACCGCCAGGATTATTCCTGGCGAAACTATCCACCTAATTTTTAATTAAAATCATAAATCGTGTCTAAAATAGGTCTTTTTTACGGTACACAAACAGGCAAAACTGAAATAATTGCCGAGATGATTCGGGATGAATTTGGTGATAATGCTGTTGAGCTTCATGATATGGCACAGGTAGATGTCAGCGACTTTGATGGGTATACAAAGTTGATTATTGCATCGCCTACTTGGAATATTGGTGAATTGCAAAGTGATTGGGATGGATTTTTTCCCGAACTAGATAGTATGGATTTTAAGGGCAAAACTGTTGCTTATTTTGGTACTGGCGACCAAATCGGCTATGCTGATAACTTCATGGATGCAATTGGAATTTTGGAAGAAAAAATTTCAGCACTTGGAGCTAAAACCATCGGTTATTGTTCGGTTGATGGTTATGATTTTAGTGAGTCTAAAGCCGTCAAAAATGGCAAATTTGTCGGACTAGCGATCGATGAAGACAATCAATCAGAACTTACCGAAGAGCGGGTTAGGGCATGGGTAGCTCAAGTCAAACGCGAGTTTGCTTAATAAACCCGATTGTCGGAATACACCTTACTTGTAATGGTGAGCAGCTCACCATTTTTTAAATTTTATTTATGATGAATTCCAACCCAAAATTTCTCTGGATTAGTGGGAGTCCTAGTTTCAAATCATTCCATCGTCGGCTGCTGAATAATTTAGCTAAAGTAGTTGAAATCGAATTCTGGGAATATTACCAGACACCCGATGAAGCTAGTTCGATTGATGGAGCAATTAATTTGCTCCGAGAATATTTACTAGAGAGCGATCGATCTGTACATCTCATCGGACATGGAATCGGTGGTATAATAGCCTTGGGATATTCACGTCTGTTCCCAGCCAAAATTGCCTCATTGACATTACTGAGTGTCGCTGCTCAACCAGCCATCACTTGGCACTCATACTATTACAGTCAGCTCAAGACTTTACCATCTAGTCGGTATTGTACCTTGCGATCGATCGCCACTACTTTACTCCCCCATACCTGTTATAATCACATTAACGACCTATTGCCCAGATTAGAGCGAGATCTATTAGAATCCCCTTCCAATCACTCATTATTAAAGTTAGAACCTCTATCTCAAGGTGGTGTAGAGATGCCCCTAATGATTTGTGGGGGTGAAGACGATCCAGTTATTACAGAATCAGCATTATTTGCTTGGCGAAGTTACTTCAAATCAGAAGACATCATTTGGCGATCTCCTGAAGGCGGGCACTTTTTTCATCACTTTAATTCAGATCTGCTTTCATACCACATTCACAAATTTTGGCATCAAATTGAGCCACAATTATTATCTAGTCGGATTGCAAACTTAGAGCTAAAATAGATATTACCATTAGTTCGCATCTGTAAAATAGGTAAAATAAAGTTAGCCAGGTTGTGAGAAAACTTAAGCCAACTCTAAAAAAGACTTTTTCAGTAAAATATCTCGAACGATTCAGACGAAAGATCGCTGACAACTGAGATGAAACTTTAGTAATTGTTAAAACTAGGATGAAAAATATCTAGGTTATTGTTAAAGTATTAAAATAATATTCTGTTAATCTATATATTTGGAGCTAAAATAGCTGATGATTATTCTTTGCTGTATACTTGCTTGGGGAATGGCGATCGGGTTTTGTTTGACGATCTATCAAAATTGTAAAGCCGGACTTTTTCATATCAAAAGGCTTCATCAAGTACCTTGCCATAAGTGCAAATATTTTACTAATAGTTGCTATTTGAAATGTACGATTAATCCACAATTTGCTTGCTCCGAAGATGCGATCGATTGTCGAGATTATCAACCTCAATGAAAATACTTAGTTTTTAAATACTCGCCAAACAATCCGAGGATGAAAGAGACTAATCGGCGGAGCCATGAGATTCATTACTTTGAGAAATGCCTCACCAACAACGCTATCATCTAAAGTCGCCCGATGTACTCCGGCAATATACCAATTGATAAAATCTGTGCCGATTGGTTTGGCTCCTACTGTTTGGGGAAAGCGGAAATCTTCAC
Organism: Chamaesiphon sp. VAR_4_metabat_408; assembly: GCA_031422115.1. GTDB lineage: Bacteria > Cyanobacteriota > Cyanobacteriia > Cyanobacteriales > Chamaesiphonaceae > Chamaesiphon. The sequence continues at coordinate 43,399 of JANOPX010000021.1, forward strand.
TTACTGCTAACTGCCAAGGTATATCGATGACTCTTGCCATCTGGTAGAAAAAAGTCCGAGCTAAGTCTACTGGCGAGATATTTCTACTTAATAATCGATCTAGTTCTACTACTTCCAATCCTGCGACAGTCATCCCTTGCCCATAGGTAGGATTGAAACTAGAAAGTGCATCACCTATGACGAGATAGCCGACTGGAAATCGTTTTAGTCGTTCGTAATGTCGCCGCAAACTAAAAGGAAAGTTGTGTTTAACAATCATAGATAATGGTTCGCACTCATTAATAATATCATAAATATGCCGAGATGGTAAGCTACGAGCGAATTGTAGAAAATTACTTTCGGTAGTTGGCATTTGCTCTTTATGCCAACCACATATCGATACAATCCATCGATTTGACTCGATTGGTACGATTCCCCCAAACCGAGTTTCTTTCGGTGCATCAGATGTATGTAAGCTCCAAGTTTGGCTACGCGGATCTTGAGGATCTCGACGATAAATCCGCGTCGCATATCCAACATTGACATGTACTTTACTTTCTGCTGGTGCCTCATAGCCCAAATCTCGCAGCCATTGAGGGGAACTAGAACCTCGTCCAGTCGCATCAATGATGAGATCGGCAGTTATTATGGTAGACTGATTTTCAGTGCCATACTGTTCGACTTTGATGCCGATGATGCGATCTAAGGTGGGAGTACTCTGCAACTCTTTCACGGTAGTTCGATCGAGTAATTTAATATTTGGCAAAGCTAAAACTCGCTCGCGAATTAAACTTTCCAATAATACTCTACTCATAGTTATTGCCGGAAAGCCAATTTTAAATTGCGCTCGATAACCACCATGAATATACCAACGCATCGATGCGGCAAAATCATTAATTACTGCCCCATTTTCCACTAAAGCTTGGGGAAGATCGGGAAAGTAATCTGTCATTACTTCGAGTCCCTTGGCTAACAAACAGTGTAAATGTTGGGTTTGTGGTTGCCCTGGGCGCGATTTAGATCCATCGTCTACTCGATCTTTTTCAACGATTGTTACCCGCTCAAAATATTTGCTCAATACACGAGCAGTTAATAATCCAGCTAAACTACCACCCAGCACAATAGCATGTTGACGATTAGTTGAGTTTGGAGACATATTATCCTGATAAAATTATTTCGATCGTAAATTGCCAATAAATTTATTTTCCCACCACCAAACAATCGCCGAGCCACTAGCATACGCCAAAATGTCCCTCCAATCGAAGCTACTCCCCACAATAATTGCGAGTAATTTGTACTGTCTTATTCCTAGTATATCGACTATATTCAGATATTGAAGTCCTTCCACAATGCAGGCAAAGATGAAAACTGCCGTAATTGCTAAATTCGCGCGAATCTTCCAAAAAGACTTAATAAAACAATAAATCAGAATAACGACTAAGGCATCACCAACGAAAGGACGGATAAAGCTATCGCGAACAAAGACACCAATAAATACTTCAACTAAGAATAGTAGAACTGTTGTGTAAAAATACTTTGGATGAAACTTGACCATGTGACTAAATATATAATAAATATCGCCAGAATAAAATATTAGATCTAATTTATTTTCAGCGTTTGACCCAGAACAGACTTAAAGCTAAATAGCTAGAATTTTACCAGATTTTTTATCGACAACTATATTCTTGGGAACCGATCCATCGCTACTACTACCTCTAAAAATTACCGTTCGTCCCTGAATATTAGGTCGATCGAAAGAGCCAAAAGCGCGATTGGTTTGATAAAGTTCTGTATGCTTCCAAATATACTTACCCGATCGAAGATCTAATTTAGAGATAAATCCAATCGCTGTAATATAAGCATAATTATCTTCGATCGCCACATCGCCAATATTAAATCCTGGTATATTCGCTACCCACTTAACTTGAGAGTTATTTTTTCTCAAACTATATACAGAGCCACCACTACCCTCATTGTCCGTAATACTCGCCAGAATTAGGATGTTATCTTCAAAGTCTAGAAAAGAGAGAGATTCAATGAAATCACTACGGGCTATTTTAAGATTGAATTTCGTCGATTTGAAGTTTCCCGATCCTCTTATGCCCGTTCCATCGGCTTTTATTTGATATTTATTACCTGCCGAAGAAAATTGAAAAATGCTGTTCCGTGATAAAGTTGAATTGCTACTTGTTACCTTAGTAAAATCTTTTCGCTGATTAACTAACTGTTCTAATTGCTTTGCGGCGATCTTTGACTTACTCCCCATCGGTTCCGCACCTACGATACTTGTTTGCATCAGCAGTGGTAAAATAATGAGTAGATAAGTCGTAATTCTTTGAGAATAGATTTTTTTCATGGCGATTGAGGATTTTGATGAAGAATTGATAAATATAACTACAGCTCATTTCTACACTTTTCGGAAAGATCGCCTACTAAGGAATAAGGATTTAATCATATACCCAACCTACGCAAGCTATTTGAATTGCTGCGTAGCCCTTTTACCCCACCCCAGCCCTCCCCTTGCCAAGGGGAGGGAGCCGGAGCTAGCTGGAATCCTTGCATCCTCTGTGTGTGCAAACCCTAGAGATTCCCTCAACAATTTTTATGACTAGCGATGCTCGAAACAAAGCAAACCAAGCGCAAATTAACCAACGCCAGACAAAGGTTAGTAAATACCTCTCAAAACATTTGCGCCATCAACCAGAGAGACTAGGATTAGAACTTTTGCCAGGTGGATGGGTAAATGTAGAGCAGCTCTTAGCAGCCGCAGCAGCAAATGGATTTGAGATTAGTTTGGCTGAATTGCAACAGGTAGTAACTAGCAGTGACAAACAGAGGTTTGCGTTTAATGATACTGGCGATTTGATTCGGGCAAATCAGGGACATTCGATCGAAGTAGACTTACAACTCACAGCCAAAATTCCACCCACCACACTCTATCATGGTACCCATATTAAGGCGATCGATCCAATTTTGGCAACGGGGCTAGATAAAATGTCGCGTCACCACGTTCATCTGACTACAGATCTGCATATGGCGCATCAAGTTGGCGGTAGAAGGGGGAAAAGTGCTGTATTAGTAGTAGATGCGATGGCGATGATTGACGATGCTTATGAATTTTACTGTACTGATAATGATGTCTGGCTAGTTGAATCTGTACCACCTCAATACCTAGAATTATTAGAATCGTAATTTAGCTAATCTCGATATTTTTATCGACACTGAACTATGATTGACAAAATAGAATTTATGAATTTGAGTAGATGATTATTGAAAGAATTAGCTACGTTGCGGAATGTGGATTAATAGTAATTTTAATCCAGATCGCCAAAGCAATCCGTAGGGGTGGGTTTATGCAAATAATATCCGCCAAATAATGACAACCTCTAAACAAAACCCACCCAAACCCACAATTAACGTCGATGTCGCTACCATCTCCCCCTACACCCAAACATCGATCGATATATTCCAGTGGAGAGGGCGGGCTTTGTTGTCAATCTCTAGATTTCATCGACATTTATTTGCATAAACAAAGCCCCTACAGTTCCTTGTCTTATAAGAACTCAGGCAAGAGCAAGAAAAATTGCTAATATTAATTTTAATCCAGATCGCCAAAGCAATCCGTAGAGGTGGATTTATGCAAATAATATCCGCCAAATAATGATAACCTCCGAACTATTGATTTGTTGAATGTGTTATGTCTATCGATCGGCTTTAGTTAAAACAAAAAAGGTAGACACTAATGTCTACCTTAATATTTTAAGTGTAAGTTGCAGTTTTCATTACTAGCATTAGGGAGCTAGAGCATTACCTCGGAGGAGACTACCGATCGTTTTGGCGGTAATCTTCATTTGAACTAGTGGATTGGCTATCGTGACAGTTTTGTAGAGATAGCTGTCGAAGGTGAGCTTTTGGACATCGATGTCGCTGCACATTTCGACGAAGGCTTCACGAGTGGCATCAGAACGGTAGAATACACGTTGGAGGATGTCCAGTACTGTGTAGGTTAGACCGTAAGCTTTATCCCATTCTTTGATGTAGACTTTGAGATCTGCTTCGGTGGGGATTTTCGCGCCTTGCTCGGAACGTTCGACGATGGTTTGGGCACACATGCGTCCTGATTTTGCAGCGAAATAGATACCTTCACCCGAAGATTTGGTGACATAACCAGCCGCATCGCCAACTAGAGCGCAACGCCCGACTACGCGACGAGGGCGAGGATGTTCGGGGATGGGGTGAGCTTCGACTTTGATGATTTTGCCGCCTTCTAGCTTCTTGGCCGCGCGTAAGCGGATTCCGGCTTGCAATTGCTTGATAGAGGCTTTGTTGACCTTCATCGTCCCGGTACCTACCGCTACGTGGTCGTGTTTGGGGAATACCCAAGCGTAGAAATCTGTGGAGACATCATCGCCGACATACATTTCGGCGAGGGTATGGTAGTAAGCCATTTTGTCTTCTGGAAGTTTGATGCGTTCTTGGAAAGCGATCGCATAGTTGTAGTCTCCTGCGTCCATTGCTTTGGCGACGCGGGAATTGGCTCCATCAGCACCGATGACTAGATCGACTTTGAGAGTTTTGGCTTCTCCTTCTAGGCTACCATTGGCATGATCTGCGTAGTGGAGGACATAGGGGTCGGTACTATTCAGAGCTGGCATTTCCAGTTTGTGGACGGTACCGTTGATGAGTTTAGCACCTAATTTAGCTGCTCGATCGCGCAAAAATCCATCTAGGACTTCCCGCCGACACATGCCGATATACTCACCTTCTTTCAAAGTTTGCCCGATATCGACTTCGATATTGGAGGGCGAAATCATTTTCATTTGCCGCACTTGGCGATCGATAATCTCTGGCGGCAAGTCAAATTCACTTACCATACATAGAGGTATCGCTCCACCACAAGGCTTGGCGTTATCTAATTTGCGTTCAAATAAATAAGTTTCAATTCCAGCCTTAGCAAGAACTTCAGCAGCAGAAGAACCCGCAGGCCCAGAACCAACAACAGCAACCCGTAGTACCACAGCTATATCTCTTTATAATAAATTGTGCTTTTGACTCTCGGATGTTAACACGGTCTCTCTGGGTAGGGTGTCTGAAAGTGGCACAGTGATTCAGAAATGAAATATTCCTTTATATATCGACACGATCGAGTTGGGTAAGGGAGTGTCCTTTGTTCCTAGGGCAGTGGAGCACACCAAGCAGGATTTTGGATTGAGGAAATAATGCAGTCCCCCTCGTCCCCCACGTCTCCCAGTGCCCCCCGGCCCCCCCCCCCCCCCCCCCCCCCCCCCCCCCCCCCCCCCCCCCCCCCCCCCCCCCCCACCCGAGGGGAGAAAGAAATAAAAAAAAAAATTATATAAAAATAAAAAAAAAAAAAA
>JANOPX010000022.1:0-23163 GCA_031422115.1 Chamaesiphon sp. VAR_4_metabat_408
GATTGATGAGTGTTGGGTTTCGAGGCTCAACCCAACCTACTTCCATCCTCACACGCCCAAATAAATGCAAATCCGTCGTCGTCCACCTGCTTCTGCTATCAATGTTGGCCCATTAGAATATAAAATTGATGTACCCGGTAATCAACCTCAACATATCCTGGAAGAGATAGTTTGGCATAAGGATCGAGAGGTAGATTACCTGCGAGATAAAACACCTTTACCCAAGTTGCAAAAATTGGTTGAGGTAATGTCTCAACCATTAGATTTTTTGGCTGCACTTCAGGGTGGTAAAACTAATCCAGCGGTAATTGCGGAGGTAAAGAAAGCTTCACCGAGTAAAGGCGTAATCCGAGAAGATTTTGATGCTGTAGAAATCGCTAAATCTTATCAGGCTGGTGGAGCTAGTTGTCTATCTGTATTAACTGATAGTAAGTTTTTCCAGGGTAGCTTTGACAATCTATCCGCCGTGCGTCAGGTGGTGGATTTGCCCCTATTATGTAAAGAGTTTATTATTTCTCCTTATCAAATATTCCTCGGTCGCAGTCATGGTGCTGATGCGGTATTATTAATCGCAGCGATTTTGACCGATCGCGAAATTCAGTACTTCCTCAAAATCGTGCGTGGATTGGGAATGACTGCGCTAATTGAGGTACATACAGCGGAGGAATTCGATCGAGTCCTCGCACTAGATGGCGTACAGTTAATCGGCATCAATAATCGCGACTTGGCTAATTTTACGGTAGACTTACAAACTACTGTCAGTCTACTAAGTGACCGTCAACAGCAATTAATCGATCGCAATATCTTAGTCGTCAGCGAATCAGGTATTCACACCACCGCAGACATCCAGACAGTTGCAAAAGCGGGAGCAAAAGCCGTCCTAATCGGCGAATCTTTAGTCAAACAAGACGATCCTGGTGCGGCGATCTCCAAGCTATTTGCAACCTAACTCACAACTCCCCAAAATTCATCTATGGGGAGAATTCAAAAAGAAGACAGGCTTCTATCGTACAACCAATTTATCCTCTCGTCCCCCAGTCTCCCCGTCCCCCAGTCCCCCCGTCTCCGCTTGAGGTGTAACGATCGAAATATAAGGATCGCTCAGATATTTAACAGCGGTATCTTGCAATTGTTGGGCGGTAATTTTTTCGATCGCCATACTAAATTCTGTATCAAAATCAGCACTCAAACCCATCAATTCATACCAACCATAAGTCTGTGCCAACTGTCCATTAGTTTGCTTACCTAGAGCATATTGTCCGAGTAATTTATTCTTCGCCGCTTGAAGTTCTTCCTGAGCTAAATTTACCAAACACAATCTGTCAACTTCACCTCGTAAACCACTCACCGCAACCTGAGTATTGCTAGCCGCCGTACCCATATACACCGCAAAGTGAGAAGTATCGAGCTTGGTGGGGTAAAATGCCGACACATCATAGGCTAAACCGCGTTTTTCCCGCAACTCGACAAATAATCGACTCGACATCCCATTCCCCAAATAACTACTAATTAGTTTGAGTGGAATGCAGTCAGGATCGCCACTGGGAGGAGCGAGATAACCCAACATGACGATCGCTTGTTGGGTATCTTGATGCTCTACTAGATATTGAGGTTTGGTATCTACTGGGGAAATTTCTAATTTTGGTGCTTCGCTTTCGGGTATTTCCCAATCGCCAAATACCTGAGTGACTAATTCGATCGCCAATTCATGGGTAATTCGTCCAGCAAAGGCGATAATTAGTCGATCGGGACGGATATGAGTCTGATGGTAATCAACCAAGTCCTGACGGCTAATTTGCCCCACTGTAGCTGCTGTACCTAGGGTCGATCGAGCATAGGGATGTTTGCCATACAATGAGTGGCGCATTTGCCGATAAGCATTATTAAACGGTTGCTCGATTTGGGATTTAATCGCTTGGAGAGTAAGTTTGCGCTCCAACTCGATTTGCTTTTCAGGGAAGGCTGGCGTGCGAAGAATTTCCCCAGCTAATTTGAATATCTCTGGTAAATCCGCCGTCACCGTCTTCAGGCTCATCTGAATATAATCCGTCGTCGCATCTACCCCCAATCCCGCACCAGCGGATTCGATAATATCGGCGATTTGTTGGGAGGATAATTTCTCGGTACCTTTGGTGAGTAAGGATGTCAGCAAATGAGCCAATCCAGACTGCTCTTCTGTCTCCCAGCGACTTCCAGCAGGAAGAAAAAATCGCCCAGATACGATATCTGCGGAAGGATTGGCGATCGTTAGTACTGTAATGCCATTAGGTAGATGGCTGCGGTCTACGGTGGGATTTATCATAATCTGAGTATCCTCGATCGGTAGTTGCGATCGCAACCATACTTTGCACGGTCATAATTTGAGGTTGTTGTATGGGGTGTGGCGACGTTATCGATTTTGTGGCAAAATGCCCCATTGATTATTTCAGGGCAAAATCGCTAATTTATGCAAACTCGGACAAAAATTATCAATTTAGGCTGATTTCTGTCATTGTCGCTCTAGCGGAAATGGAGTGATACCCAACTAACTTAGATTTGCATAATACTCGTACATTTGCCTGATAGAAGTATAGAAACATACTTCTTGACTAAGTATTTATCTAGCTCAAAAATTCTCAACCATGCTTGACGATCGATGCTAATGGCAGCCGATCTTCGAGCTAGCTTGCAGCATCTATCTACTTACTATATTCTGTCGATCGGCAGTGCATTTTTGTGTTTAAAATGCACCAATTTAGTCATGTATTTTGAGGAGAATAATCGCTAAAATTAATAAAATTATTTTTAAATTTATACGAAAGTAAGATCCAAATCACAATCGATGATTTAAGAATAAATTATAAATAGATTAAGTCCAAAATACATTCTTATTAAGTTTAGAGACAACCCAAATACTCTAGAATTCCCTCATTTATCTTTAGGTAAATATCATGAAATCACAAACAGTTTTAACCTGGCTCACCTGTGCGATCGCTCTTATGGGTTGCACCAATAGCCAAGCACAGACGAACGCCCGCTCTCCTGAAGTAAACACATCAAGCAGTCTGGCAGATACCCAAACTGCCAGAACTGAAATCTCAAAAGCACCTACCGAAAAGACTAGTAGCTACCAATGCAAGGGAACCAACAATCATTTGTTCTTGGGCAATGGCACGATGAAAAATAAATATGGTAATCCTATTTATAGTCTGCATCTATGTGTAGATGGTAAAGCGCAAAAGAGTTTTGAAATTGTCACCGGACGAAATTATACTCAACAGCGGAATAGAAATCAAAGTGGTACTGAGTCTCCTTTGCCAAATGGAAAATATCGAATGAGTAATACCCTCGTTCAAGGAACTTTGGCAGAAGTAGGGAAAGTAGGTGGACTTAACGTTCGTCAACCATTTTTGGCAGTCTCACCATTATTTAAGACTGGTCGATCGGCATTAGGATTTCATGTCGATCCATCTTATAACAAAGATGCCAAAGAAGATGGTACGTCCGGTTGCATCGGATTCCTAAGTGCAGCAGATTTTAAATCTTTTTGGGCTAATGTCCAACAGTATCAAATCAAAGACCTGCAAGTCGCAATTAATACCAAGGCATCGGACAACCCCAATGTTGCCGAACAACGCTAACTCATCAATTTACACATCCAAATTACCCCGAATCTTCACAACATCATGAAAATTTTAACCGCTACAGCATTATTAGTCGCCATCGCTCTTCCTGCTACTGCTCAAGTCGGCCCTGCTTACCGTTCCGCACAAGGTAACAATTATGGCAACGTCTGTACCGCCGATCGTGGTAGCAGTCTGTCTCTCCGTACTGGCCCTGGCAAAAACTACCGTGCTCTGACTCAAATTCGCGATGGTAATTCGGTTGTGCTCTTAAATAGCCAATACGGACGCGATGGTTTCAAATGGTGGCTGACTTCTGCTAATGGTCGCCAAGGTTGGGTCAGAGCTGATTATGTCTGTGGTGTTTAGTAATCACGATCGACCCTCAAAATAGACGATCTCGATTACCTCCGGTAGGCTTTGCCAACGATTTGGGCTAATGTCCAGCAGGATCGAATCAAAGATCTGCAAGTCGCAATTAATACCAAGGCATCGGACCATCCCAATGTTGCCGAGCAACGCTAACTCATCAATTTACACATCCACATTACCCCGAACCCTCACAACATCATGAAAATTTTAACCACTACTGCTTTGTTACTCGCGATCGCTCTTCCTGCTACTGCTCAAGTTGGCCCTGCTTACCGCTCCGCACAAGGTAGCAGTTATGGCAATGTCTGTACTGCCGACCGTGGTAGTAGTCTATCTCTCCGTAGTGGCCCTGGCAAAAACTACCGCGCTCTGACTCAAATTCGCGATGGTAATTCGGTTGTGCTCTTAAATAGCCAATACGGACGCGATGGTTTCAAATGGTGGTTGACTTCTGCTAATGGTCGCCAAGGTTGGGTCAGAGCTGATTATGTCTGTGGTGTTTAGTAACCACGAACGACTCTCGAAATAGACGATCGCTACCGATACCTCTTGTCAAAGATTTTGTTATTCAGAATTTAGACAGGGGGTATTATCTTGTGGGAATCGATCGCTAGTCTAAGCCGATCGACTGAGGCTCAAAAAATATTCTCAAACCGTCCTCAATAATAAAACTCCTTCCAGCAATAGTTTTTAGCCGTTAAAGAAGAGCAATACAAAAAAATAGATCGATCGGTTTGCATAAGTCTCATAGATTTGGCTGATAGAAGTATAGAACGATACTCTGTATTCCAGTTGGCTATCTCTATCCATCGAGAAGTGAATAGCATGACTGGCGGAGGCTCGACCTAAAAATTAGCAACTTCTACCGTCCGTAACAACCATATGGAAAATCCCTCAAATCGGCTGAGGATAAAGCTATTAGCTGCACTGAGCTACCTATCGATCGCGACTCTAGGTGCGATCGTCTCACAGCCGATGTTTGCGGCTGAAGTAGATCCAGCGTCTCAATCTACTACCTCTATTCCAGCGATCGTATCTAAGCCAGACACATTACTAATAGCAAGAAATCCCAAAATCAAACGTCGGCAGGTACGATCTGCGAAACAATTCCGTCGTGCTAATAAGCGACAAAAGGCCCCGATTCCTCAAGCGATCGTCCAACCCAATAATGACGGTACACCGCCTGCTCCAGTAATCCCACAGGAGCGACCTAGCGAAACCACATCATCAATTCCAGGGAACAACACGCCATTAAACCAGGCTCCAATTCCAACAACGGTCGAACCAACTCAGCGTTCTACGCCTAGAGACAATTACTCTGTGAATATAGAGAGTTACTATTCTTCTTGGTCTGATAATTTTGGGAATAATGGTAGTCAGTTTGTAACTCCATTGACGGTTACTTACGCCAAAGATAATTTCAATGTGGGTATCCGCACGGCATTTATTAATTCCAATTTTAATGGTGTGTTGCTGTTAGATGGGCAAAAAATTGGGACGCGACAAGGTTCGGTTTCGACGCAGAGCGATACATCGTTGAGTTTTGCGTACAATCTGAATCAGTCTGATTTTCCAGTGCGATTCAATCTGGATTTCAATTTGCCAACTGGGAAAGCAACTTTAGTTGGTGATGAGAAAAATGCCATCATGGATGGTTCACTGGTTCAGCAGACACGCTTTGGAGAAGGCTTCAATATCGCTCCTGGGGTGAGTGTTTCTCACGCCTTTGGTCAAAAAGATGTTGTTGGTTTGGGTTTGAGCTACATTCTCAAAAGTCAATTCAATCCTAATGGTGATGTCGCCAATAGTGAAATCAAACCAGGTAATGAAACCGTTGCTTCTTTGCAATATCAGCACCTCGAACCTAACTGGATGGTCTCTAGTGGCTTGATCTACACTAACTACAGTAATACGCAACGTGGCGGTAGAGATTACTATCGTAGCGGCGATCGATTAGATGCCAATGTTACAGGTGTCCTCGTTCCATTTGATGGTCATCGAGTCCAGTTGAATGGACGTTATTTTACTCAAGATCCTAATACTATCGCAAATTTCTTGACTGGCGATTTAGTTAAAGAATCCGCCAATAGTAATGGCAATGCACTCTATCTCGCATTGGATTGGAGCATCGCTACAGATTCCCAACAAAAAGGTAGAGTCCACGCTCTGGTTGATTATCTCAGCGTTCAATCTAATAGCTACGATCGCATCAACGATCTCTACAATGCTGGTCGGGATAAGTTTAGTGTTGGTGTTGGCTACGACTACAGTTTTTCTCCAAGTACTAGTGCATCGATTCAAGCGAAATATTTTCAGGTATTGGATAAAGCAACACCGATTACGCAGCAAGACATTCGATCGAATGGGCTGACTTTGTACGGAACAGTTAATTTTAATTTCTAAAAAAGGATATTTTAAATGCTGAAAAAAACATCTGGCAACTTTTTACTAGGGATATCATCAATTCTGATATCATCAAGTCTTACTACCACAGCTATTGCAGAAGAGCTTATTTTAACAAGTAAAAACTCTGCATCTTTTTGTGATTCTCGTCCTACAGAATGTCAAGCATCAGCAGTAGCCTCTAAACTTAGTTTTATAGTATATGAAAAATATGGTGATAGAAAGAGAACGAACGTAGAAATAGCGAAAGACGTTGCTAGTCAAGGCTGGACGGAAGTTAAGTTTATTGATGCACCTGGGGATGCACAAGCAGTATTAGCAAAGAAAGAGCTAAATGGGAAAAAGTACTATGCAATTATTTTTAGGGGTACAGAAGGACTTAATGATTTAGTAACAGATGGAAAAATAAACAAAACGGCATTCTCGAACGATGGTAAATCTCAAGTACATACAGGATTCCTAGAGTATACTAGGTCTATCTATAAAGATCCCGCAACTAAAAATTTTTTACTTGAAGCTTTAGCAGATCCAAATGCAGAGTTCCTAACAACAGGGCATAGTTTAGGAGGAGCTGCCGCACAAGTTTTTACTGCGATACTAATAGAAGAAAATCGTGTGAGCAAAGAAAAAATTAATACTATAGTTTTTGGTTCTCCACCACCAGGTAATCAAAGTTTTGCAACCAAATACTTGAATAATGTCATCAAAGTAAAAACAGATTATGATGTTGTAACTTCTTCGACAACTAACGGAGTGCCATTGATAAATGGATTCTGGGATCCCATTACTGGAAATGGCTATTCAGATGATTATGGAATAACAATAAAAGTTGAAGGTACTAATATTATCGATGCACACCTTGCTTATGAAAACAAGATAAAAGATACTGTAAAAGATAAAATTGCAAAAATCAACGCAACTAATTTTAATCTATACAATAGTTGTATTACATTAGGTAGCTCCTCACACATAGTAAGCTCTAGCTGTTTTATGCGGTCTAACGATAATTTTATCAATTTAATTGATAAGAGAGATTCAATTGCAAAAGTCCTAATTGACCAAGAAGCAAGATTACGAAATGAGCAAGAAAAAGGTATTTATACTAATGGAGTGATTGTAAATGTACCGCTTGATATAGGATTAACCTGGAATCAATTTACAAGTCTGGACTTAGACTCTCACACCGTTACCCCAAACAATCAGCATATCTATTTCTCAGAACGTGGTTCTCTCACAACCGCCCCTAATACATTCTTATACCGTGACAGTATTCCACTTGCTGGAAGACTGGGAGCCGAGCAAACCCGCATTACTTCATTTCAAGATGGGACGTATCGCTTCTATATTTATAACTTCAGCGACCAGCAAAATCTAGCTCCAGCCGGATTATCTGACTCTGCCGCAAAAGTCCAAATCTTCCAAGGTGGTGCCCCACTAACCGATATTCCCAACGATCCGAATACTTTCGATTTGAATAACCCAGGCTTACAAAAAGTCGGAGAACCCTATCCCGGACAAAGCACTTTTGAGGTTCCTACTGGACAGTCTGGTAATACCTGGTATGTCTTTAATCTGAATACTCGTACAGGCATTCTTAATAGAGTCAATCGGTTTGGTAATATCAATGGTTCATCCAATGTTCCTACATTTAAATAAACTGATACCCATAGATTTTATGGGCACATCCTAAAATATACAGGTCGAATTTCGTGCGATCGATCTTTGTCAATTGACAAAGATCGATCTATTAACCTCAACTAACTCAAATTTACAACCATGTTAAAATCAACTAGTGTCATGAAAAATTTCATAGCAAGCTGTGGTACTTTATTTATTGGTACATTCATGCTTTGCGGGATAATTGAGAGCTTATCTATTCCTAATAATGCGATCGCAGCATCAGATCGCGCGAAAACTACCATCGATAAATCGAGCAGCCCGACAAATTTAATAGCTGGCGAGCCTGGTAGGCAGATTTCCAACACTTCTGGCTCGGCAGAAATTGCGCTAGCGATACACCTCCGCAAACAAGGAGTCAAAATGTATGGTGCATTTTGGTGTGGCTACTGTGGCAGACAAAAAGAACTATTCGGTCAACAAGCATTTGCCAAAATCAGATATATCGAATGCGATCCCAGAGGAAGCAATCCCAATCCCCAAGCATGTAACCAAGCTGGAGTAAAAGGTTTTCCAACCTGGGTATTTCCAAATGGTCAGACCTTTGGAGGATTAACTTCCCTCTCAGCTTTAGCCAATGCTTCTGGATATACTGGGTCAAGAAATTTCAAAAATTAATCTAGTCCCGCTTTGGGCAGACATAAAGCACTACCCAAAGCGATTGTTTTTTAGAGCAAATAAAATAGGATTATTATACTCATTTAAATCGATAATACGAATATTAAATCAATCTCAGCATTCATTCTTTATCAATAGGAGACTAACCAATGGGATGTTTATCATTATTTCTTAATTTTTTGATGCCTGGATTGGGTACTGTCTTATTTACCAACAAGCGGACAGAAGGATTCATTCAAATTGTATTGTCAGTAATTAATATTATCTTAACTATCGCTACATTAGGTTTGTGGCTGATAATTGGTTGTTTCGTTCAATTTGGACTCTTTGTATGGTCGATCGTCTCAACTACTTCATTTATGAGTGAGGAATCAGCCAAAAAAGCGATCCGCGAAGAACGCGATCGACAAGGATAATCAGATAACTCGTTCCAAACTCAAGTTCACAAATTGACTATATTTTCCATGGAAATTACCAATCTTCTATTCATATCAGCGATCGCACTTCTATCTGTAGCTGTTCCTATCGATCGAGCTGCCGCTACAACCAAAATATCTTCAGTCAGCTCAAAGTTGTAAATAACGGCTCCGATCGATACTTCCTAATGTCGAAGTTTTGTCGATGGCCTTATCTTCGACCGTTAAGTGCGATCGAAGATGAGTAACTGGCTCGTGGTGAAATGTATATTCTCACATCTTGCATCAGTTGAAATACACTATTGCTTAGTGTAGATCCAGGGTACCCTCAGATTTATGCTTTTACTAGTGTTTATATATTGATGCAAGATGTGAGTACTCTTCCGGCGGGAAGGGAGTAGAAGCTAAATACAGATACCTAAACCAGAATTAACTTTGTTATAATGAATCGTACTAATACTTGACAATCCATGCCATCTAAAAGTTATCCGATTAGTCCAGCTAAAATCGGCAGCCAAGACGGGTTTCGCTTGCCTAAAGCCTTTTCTCACGACCATCCCCACCTGATTACTGCCAAAGGTCATATTGAGATGATTGATGAGAACACTTTCTTGGTGCATCTAGAACCCGATCGATCGCCAGAAGCCGATTTAGACGATGATGAAAGCGTGATGATGAAGCTATTCTTAGATTCCTTGCTAAAATTTGCGATATCTTCACCTGACTCTCTTACTCTCTACACCCAGGAGATGGCTGATGAGATGGATGAATTGCTGGCTGGTGTTGTTGTGGATGAAGATGAATGAACTCATTCGATGCCAATGGCTGGACAATCCTCTTCTACACAGACTTTCAGCTTCAATGGGAGGACTTGACCGCCAAGGTCGTCAAGCTGAAATCGAGACTAGACCCTAAAGATTTTGCGATCCATCCCGATGTCAAACTGCTCAAAGCAATTGATTCAGGCATTAGAGAAAAAATCTCTCTAGATCCCTTTGCCCATTATTTTTCACTGCGGAAACCACTCCAGCAATACGGTCGGCTCAAGAAAATGGGTCTACCGCAACGCTATCGGCTATTTTTCAGAGCCTTCGCCGAGCGACGAGTCATTATTATTTTGTGGCTGGGTTTTCCGCGCAAGGAAGGCGACCGCCGCGACTGTTACCAAGTTTTTTCAAGGTTGGTTGCCAATGGCAAGTTGCCTGACTCCTATGAGTCACTGGTAGCTACATTTGAGCTAGAAGATGAAATGATTGCTGAAGCTGAGTTAGAAGATGATATTAGTGAGATCGATCTATTTACGGTTTTACCAACAGATGATGTGTAACTTTATCTGACATTTTATTTATTCACTGAAAGCCTAATCATTGCGCTAGATGAATAAGCTAAGTCAGGGTCATTTTCCCACTGCTCCTTGTCACATTCAGCATGAGTCAGAAAATGTTTATAGTAGAGTATCGCCGATCGGTAGTTGCGCTCGCAAGCATTTTAGGGAGAGGGGTGACGGGGTATATCGGTGTGTCTCTGGGGGTAAAAAATCTTAGAAATCAGTTAGGATTGCTATATCAACAATCGACTATTCACTACTCCCTATTCAAAGTAATGAAAAAAAGCTTACTTAAATTCGTTGGCGTAGCCTCTGCGTTGGCGACAGCCTACCGTCAGGTACAGGCAGACGCTGTGCGTTGGCGTAGCTTGCGACTCCCGCGCTTACGCCTTTGGCGAATCGACAGACATTTCTAAGCAATCTTGCTTTGTTGGCCATAGTAGTAACAGCATCCCCTGCTATTGCTGATGAAGTGTGGAGTTCTGATTATGGTAATGTCGTCTATCAAGCAGATCGAGGAAAGACTGCAATTTGGACTTATGGCGATAGTGCTCGTGGAGTATTATTTATTGATGGGTTGGCGGGAAAATTTAATTCTAGAAGTACTTATAATGGTTATTGGAGTCAATCAAAATCGAGTGTTCGATGTGAGACTTTTCGTGAAGGTAGGGATGGGAAAGCTACCTATTATTGGGGAAGCTTTCGCATTCAATTTCTCGAACGAGAATTTCCCTCACGATGGTCTGCTACATTTGGGTATTGTAACCAGCCTTTGAATTTATCATGGCGAGCATATCCGATCGTTGGTGATGGATTGACTGAGCCTTTGAAATTACCATAGAAATTTAAGGTACATCATGAAAGCCAAGATTCGCGGTACAGAAATATTTTTTGATGTAGAAGGAGCATCGATCGTTGTTGAAGATAATCTCATTCGCGAGAAACCTGTTGCATTTTTATTGCATGGTGGCCCAGGTGGAGATCATACTAGTTATAAACCGCTATTTAGTAAACTTGCCGATCGATTTCAACTAGTATACATCGACCATCGCGGCCAGGGCAGATCCGCAAAAGGAGATGTATCGAATTATACTCTCTACAACAATATCGAAGATATCGAAGCTCTCCGCAAATATCTAGGTTTGGATCGAATCATTGTCATTGGTGGCTCCTATGGGGGGATGGTTGCCCTCAGCTATGCTGCACGCTATCCTGATGCAGTTTCCCACCTGATTGCATATGCCACCGTTGCTAGCTATGAATTTTTGGCTACAGCACAACAAACTCTTCAAGAAATTGGTACCCCCGCACAAATTGAGATTGCCCAACGATTATGGGATGGTAATTTTCGATCGAATGATGAACTCCAAACCTACTTTGAACTTCTCCATCCCCTCTACTCTTACCGCACCAAATCAGTTGTGACTAAGCCGAATAGCATTCTCGCTTATGAAGCAACAAACGAAGCTTTTGGGGGCTTCCTGAGAAGCTATGACATTCGATCGGAATTACCCAAGATTGTCGCCCCAACTTTAGTTTTAGCTGGAAGACATGACTGGATTTGCGCTCCAGCATTTAGTGAAGAAATTGCCCGACTGATTCCTGATGCTCAGTTGCAAATTTTCGAGCAAAGTGGGCACTTATTACGGGTTGATGAGCCTGAGAAATTGATTGATTCGATCGCCCAATTTGTATTAGGTTCCCAGATACCCGACTTGTCAGCAGCATAAGCTCTAAACTTAACTTTACCTAAGTTATTGATATTTAAAAAATAAATTACTGCGACTGCTCTCATTAGGTATGAACGGTGAAGCTGAGATTGCTAAAATTCATCATTCCCGCTAACATAACAGTATGATAACCGCCACGAAAATCCTGATCCATAACCCAGATCGACTCGAAGCAAGACTTCAGGAAATCCCCGCCGAACCTGGAGTATACTTCATGCGAGATGATACCGATCGCATATTATATATCGGTAAATCCAAGAAATTGCGATCGAGAGTACGCTCCTATTTTCGCGAAGCTAGTAATCATAGTCCACGCATTGCCATGATGGTGCGTCAGGTAGTCGAAATCGAATTTATCGTCACCGATAGCGAAGCGGAAGCCTTAGCCTTAGAAGCTAATTTAATCAAGAAGCATCAACCTCATTTTAACGTTCTCCTCAAAGACGATAAAAAGTATCCCTATATCCTCATTACTTGGTCGGAAAATTATCCCCGCATCCTAATTACTCGCAATCGTAGAACTGGCAAAGGGAAAGATAAATATTATGGCCCATATACAGATTCTAACTTACTCCGCAACGTTTTATATACCATCAAGCGAACGTTCCCTCTCAAGCAACGCCCTAAGCCACTATTCAAAGATCGCCCCTGTCTAAATTATGATATCGGGCGTTGTCCTGGTGTCTGTCAAAATCTCATTACCTCTGATAATTATCGCCAAACTGTCGAAAAAGTGGCGATGATATTTCAGGGCAGAACTGGAGAACTGATCGACACGTTAACCGCTCAGATGGCGAAAGCCGCCGAGGATTTGGAATTCGAGCAAGCGGGGCTTATTCGCGATCGCATCCACAATCTCACCGCCTTAAATGCCGAACAAAAAGTATCCCTACCTAATGATACTGTATCTCGCGATGCGATCGCCCTCGCCGCAGATGACAAAACTGCCTGCATTCAACTATTCCAAATTCGGGCAGGCAAATTAGTCGGCAGATTGGGATTTATCGCCGAAGCGCAATCACTCACAGGCGATACAGATAGAGGAGCCATCCTTCAGCGAGTATTAGAAGAGCATTATCAATTTGCCGATCCTGTCGAAATTCCGCCCGAAATCTTGGTACAATATGAATTGCCAGATGCAGAAATGTTGTCGAGTTATTTGAGCGATCGCAAAGGTCGAAAAGTCACCCTGATGACTCCTCAGCGGCAAGGTAAAGCCGAACTAATTGAGATGGTAGAAAAAAATGCTATTCATGAACTTACTCGTCTCCAACACCAAAGCGAGCGCAATAATATCTCCCTCCAAGATCTCGCCGAAATTCTCGATTTAGCCGAACTTCCTCGCCGCATCGAAGGTTTTGATATCTCCCATATCCAAGGCTCCAACGCCGTCGCCTCCCAAGTCGTCTTCATCGACGGCTTACCCGCCAAACAACACTATCGCCACTATAAGATCAAAAATCCTGACATCACCATCGGGCATTCCGACGATTATGCCAGCCATGCCGAAATCGCCAGACGCAGATTTCGCAAGTATGCAGGCGGTATAAATACCCAGGATGCAGATTTCCCCGACGTGGTGATGATAGACGGCGGGAAAGGGCAGCTATCCGCCGTGATGGAGGTAATCGAAGAGTTGAACCTTGCCGATAAAATGTGTATCGTCAGTCTCGCCAAACAACAAGAAGAAATCTTCACCCCAGGGGAAAGTCAACCTCTCCCCACCGATGCGGAGCAACCAGGGGTACAACTCCTCCGCCGCGTGCGCGACGAATCCCACCGTTTCGCCATCAGCTTCCACCGCCAACAACGGAGCGAAAAACAAATCCGCTCCCGCCTCGACGATATCCCTGGCTTGGGCGCACACCGCCAAAAACAATTATTGAGCCACTTCCACTCGATCGATTATATCCGCATCGCCACCATTGAAGAACTAACCCTCGCGCCAGGTATCGGCGGGCACACCGCCAAGGAAATCTATACTTATTTCCATCCAGACAATTGATTTTGTGAAAACCTTAAATCTTCCTTAAATAATTGACGTTTGCTCACCGATCGATTAATTGCTACTGACAAGGCACAAAGCTATGGTTCGACTGGGTTCGAGATATTCGATTCTGCGGCTAGCCTCCCCTCTGGGTAGTCCTTTAGGCTCTTTTCTCATCGCGTATTCGGTTATTTCACCCCGATAGATGAGTTGTATCTTTGTATACTAATGTTAAGAGAATATTATTCAGCTTAGAACATAAAGCTAAGATGATCTCAGGCTAGCGTCACAAAAATTAACTCTAGCAATAATCAAATCAACTACAGTATCGATCGAGCGGGAGCAAATTTAGAACGTGAGTCAGAATCAACTTTCCCAACTACGGCGTTATAATCCAGAAGCGATTGCAAGTTATTACAATCGACGCCCGTGGTTAGCAATTGGACGAGCATTAAGTGTTATTTGGTTATTTGGTGGATTTGTAATTGGATTATTACTCGATCGAGTACTCGGAAATACCGAAGCTCATTCAGATATCCGCGCCAATGAATTACGGGAAATACTGACTCAATTAGGCCCTACTTTTATCAAAGTAGGACAAGCACTCTCGACTCGCCCCGATCTGATTAAGAAAGACTTTTTAGAAGAATTAATTAAACTCCAAGACCAACTGCCAGCTTTCGATAACGATTTGGCAATGCAGATCGTCGAAACTCAACTCAAGAAACCGATCGATGAGTTGTTTAGAGAAATTTCGCCTCTCCCCGTTGCTGCTGCTAGTCTAGGTCAAGTTTACAAAGCTAAATTATACAGTGGTGAAACTGTTGCGGTGAAAGTTCAGCGGCCGAATTTGTTACCTGTAATCACGCGCGACTTATATTTGCTCCGGTGGGCTTCAACTTGGATTACTCCTTTTTTACCTTTAAATTTAGGTGAAAATCTGACGGTAGTAGTAGATGAATTTGGAACTAAGTTATTTGAAGAAATAGACTACCAAAATGAAGGGCGCAATGCTGAAAAGTTTGCAGCGAATTTCAGTGAAGATCCCAGTGTGATGATCCCGTTGATTTACTGGCGATACTGTACTCACACGGTATTAACTTTAGAATGGATTGATGGGATTAAATTCAACGATTTGGATGGAATTAGAGCGGCGGGAATCGATCGAGATCTTCTAATTAGAACGGCTGTGGTTGCTGGGATGCGCCAGTTATTGGAATTCGGTTTCTTTCACGCCGATCCTCATCCTGGAAATCTATTTGTGCTGGGAGATGGGCGGATGGCATTCATCGATTTTGGGATGATGGATCAACTCACTCAGCATACCAAAGAAACGATCGCCGGATCTGTCGTTCACCTGATCAATCAAGACTATCTCGCCTTAACTGATGATTTTGTCAATCTCGGTTTCCTCACTCCCGATATTGATATTACCCCTATCATTCCAGCATTGGAAAGAGTACTAGGTAACGCGATGGGCGAGAGTGTGGGTAACTTCAACTTCAAAACCGTCACTGATGAATTTTCGGAATTGATGTTTGAATATCCTTTCCGCGTTCCCGCTCAATTCTCCCTAATTATTCGCTCTTTAGTCACCCAGGAAGGAATTGCTCTGAGCCTCAATCCAGAATTTAAAATTGTTGAAATCGGTTATCCTTACGTCGCCCAAAGATTGCTCAATGGTGAAACCCCAGAGATGCGCCGCCGCCTGATTGAAATCGTCGTTCAAGATGGTAAACTGCAATGGGAACGCT
Source organism: Chamaesiphon sp. VAR_4_metabat_408 (assembly GCA_031422115.1). GTDB lineage: Bacteria > Cyanobacteriota > Cyanobacteriia > Cyanobacteriales > Chamaesiphonaceae > Chamaesiphon. Next base: position 15,887 of record JANOPX010000022.1, read on the forward strand.
TGGAAAATATGATTGGCATCGCTCGCAGTGATAACAATTTCGATCTCTTGCCCACCGCTCAATTAGGCTTGCAATTTTTGCTGTCTGCTGAGGGGCAGTCATTACGAAATCAAATCGTCATGGCATTAACAGATGACAATCGTCTCCATGTCGCCGAAGTACAGCAGCTATGGAATTTGGTTAAAGATGAAATCCAACCAAATAAATTATTTAATGTAGCTATCGGTGCAATCGCCGACAGTTTCCCCAAAGCTATCGCTGGTATTTCTACTGCGGGGGTTGGATCCTTATTGACTTCCTTAACGACTAGCGGCTCTAAATAACTTTGTGACGGCGGTGGTTTTATTTCTACCGCTTAATACTAGTCTCTTTAAACCCGCGTCGGCGGGTTTTGTTTGTGTAGGCGCGGTTAAAACCGCCAGACACCCAAGGTTCAAACTGAGTTAAGATATGGAATTAATAATATTGTTATGACTAATAATTACCTGGTTGCGGTGCTGACCGATCGCATCAAAGCCGAATCCGCTTATAATGAACTTGAGAAGCAAGGTGTTCCTCTGACTAGAGTGAGTATTCTCGGTCGTGGCTACAAAACTGCTGATGAGTTTGGACTGATCGATCCAAACGAAAAAGCCCAAAAGCAAGCCAAACTAATGGCAATCTGGTTGGTACCTTTCGGTTTTATTGGTGGGATTGGTTTTAACCTTGCTACCAATTTACATACATTCTCGTGGGCAGGAGAAATCGGCGATCGCATTATTAGTGGTATGTTGGGTGCGATCGGTGGTGCTATGGGTAGTGTCTTTATCGGTGGCGGTGGCGGTATCGCTTTTGGTAGTGGTGATGCTCTACCATATAGAAATCGTCTCAATGCAGGCAAGTATCTAATTGTCGTTGAAGGCTCCCAATTGTTGCTCCAGCAAGCCACCACAATTTTGCGGAAATGCGATCCTGAAAATATGAAAAGCTATATCGATATGTATCAGTAGGCAATTGAGAATTGAGAATTGAGAATTGAGAATTATTAGTAATGAAGTAGTAATAAAGTAGGGTGGGCACTGCCCACAGCATAAGTTGTGAGTAATTAATCAAAGTAGGTAGGTGCAATTATTTATAAATATCTTGTGCCTAAAACCTAGCTGGTGGGCAATGCCCACCCTACAAAGGCATATACTCGAAATGCAATACTAAAAGCATAAATTTCAATCCAAAATCCAAAATCCTCAAATGTTTCCCAGAGAAGACTTATTAAAACGTGCCGAGAATCGTGAAATTGTAGCACGAGCGATCGATCTAGCCGAGCAAGCCATGAAAACATGGGAAATCGTCGAAACAGACTTTTTATCGCCACCAGAAGTCGCCGAAGTGCAAGGCATCTTCAACCGCCTCACCGACGTACAACTAATCGCCACAGGCGGCTATCCCCAGGCGGAGAGACAGCGCATCGGCATCTGTCGGAGTGAAATACCATTCGAGCTAGAACAGGTGCCTCTAGCCGCCGTACACATCGCTGGAAACTTCTTATTCGATCCTCCCACTCATCGAGACTTTTTGGGTTCGATGTTGGGTTGCGGCATCGTGCGGGACAAGACAGGTGATATCATTGTTCTCGGCGAACAAGGTGCCCAAGCAATTGTCACCCTAGAAATGGTTGAGTATTTGGAGACTCATCTCAATCAAGTTCGATCGGTACCAGTCAAAACCCGTCGCATCGAGCTAAGTGAATTAAAGATTCGCGAACCCAAGAAAAAGGAAATGGTAACGACAGAAGCCTCCTTGAGATTGGATGCGATCGCTTCTGCGGGTTTTGGCATGTCTCGGAGTAAAATGGTCGAGATCATCGGTAGTGGCGATGTGCGTGTAAACTGGAAAGAGATCGGTCAATCTGCCCACGCTCTCAAAGCTGGCGATTTAGTGGCTATTCGCGGCAAAGGTAGATTGGAAGTTGGTGAAGTAACGATTACCAAAAAGGAACGTTATCGGATTAATCTCACCAGATATGTCTAAGTAAGGAATGAAGATTTAATAATATCCACATCTGTAGGCTCAACCCAACCTACGCAAATCTTTTACATCGACTTCCCTCTCAGGGGGCTACCTTTGCAAGAAATTCAAATACGTTATTTCCCCAAACTTCTTCACCTCGTACGGAAAAGCTGTGCCCATCAGCATGTGTTGCCCCAAAAGCAGGAAAGATTAATAACTTGTGTGGTTTATTTGCCTTTTCAAGTTCTTCTGCCATTGTTTTAGTGGGAGTCAGATCGTAATCATTTTCGGCTTGAATTAGCATAATTGGTACAGTAGCCAATCGAACTGCCTTAATTAGGCGCAATCGCAAAAGAGGGAGACTACACCAAGCCATCGCCGCAGGCGCAAACGCGATAGTAGCCCGTATCCCAAGCTGCTGCTCGGTTGCAAGTACAGTTTGAATTCCACCGAAAGAGCCGCCTACCATCATGATTCTATTTTTGTTAACGTAGGGAAGGTGTTTGAGATATGATAGTGCTGCGATCGTATCCTCAAGATGTATTTCCTGAAGCTCAACAAACTTTTTGTCTCTGGTGGCTGCTGGTTCTTGATTAATTGAGTTCATAATGTACTCACTTTGACTACTGGAGCAACCTTGCCCGCGACGGTGCGGGAAAAATACAACATAGCCCTGATTAACATAAGGTTCGACTATCCCCCGCCCCGATTTGGGAAACTGTTCGCTTCCATGATTCATCAGAATTGCCGGAAAAGGAGCATTCCCTTTCGGCTTATGAATAAACCCGTGTAATATCAGATTACCACTTGAGAACCTCACTTCTTCAAACTGCGGGTTTGTGCTATCTGAGCAAAGATCGTCGTTTTGGTTAGAGTGCATAGTCTGAGGAGGTAACACTATTTCTGGTTTTTAAAAATAAAACTGCTGGATTACGCATTCTGTCATCAAGAATCTGAAGATTTTCTTTCTAGAAATGCTCCTGCTCGGAGACTAAGCTGGGGAAGTACTGACATACGCTCGGTATTTCAATATGACAATTGCGGAATTAATTGTCTTCGTAGGTCGATCGTGAGCAATAATAAGTTAAAGTGCTTAGGGTGAGCAATGCCTCCTCTATATTTAGAAATCTACTCTCTATTCTTCATACCTAAATGCAAGTTCAGTTTCGTGAATTCAGTCAATTCGATGTTTGGTTTTGGATTGAGTTTAGTAATGTACCATCGGAGCAAGAGAAAAAATTAGTCGAAGAGGTATTTTCTTCCCTATTTTTCCTCGGTAAATTAGGTGGATTCAATGCTGAGAATAGTCAGGTGCAGGAAACAGGATTGGATCTTAGTTATATGAGTTATGACAACGATGCGGCGGAAAGCAGCATGATGTCAGTGATGCACAATATGGGAGATTTTGAGTATGAGGGAAATTGGGGGCGATGTTGGATGGATTTGGGTACTAGTGATGCGATCGCGATCGATGTTCTGATCAATTCATTATACCGACTGAATACCGAGTATGTCGAGATTCTCCAAGTACTAATTGGTGGTGAAAATGATGACTGGGAAATAGACGCTAGTTATAAAGAGACATTATTTCAAGACATCAACTAAATCCGCGCCATACTGCAAACGGCTAAATACTGAACTTGACAAATTAAGAAGTGACAAGACAGATCCCCGACTTCTTGAAGAAGTCGGGGATCTAGCCTAATTCTAAGAATTCCAGTGTTTCAGTTACAGTGGATCCAAAGGCTCGCAGAATCTATTCACACCCTGTTCGTGAACGTACAGTAATATGGGTAAAATCAGCAATTTAGGACAGATTTTAATCTGGAGAAAATGTTGAAATATTGGCATCAAGTTACCGTTAATCATATCATTCCGAAATTCAGCTTGACAAATTGCGACTCGATATTTTTTAGCTACTCCATTCAACCATTCACTATTATTAATATCCGGTTGTTGTCCGATTCTAATCGCCAAAGTTATCGCGGCATCCTCTAGATCTCCTTCACAGTCAGCAATAGTTTCCAGTGCAGAAACTGCTTCAGGAATATTTGCAAACTGGGTTTTTAGTTCGGGAATGATTTGGAGATCGAGCATATTTAGTTCTAGATATTGACAAACTGGATTTACAGTTTGGGAATAATTTGGAAAGCGGAATAAGACTGAGGATTAGGATATTTTGACTCCCTTCCAAAAGGCAACATGACCTTTAATATTATTGGCGGCATCTTTTGGCTCTGGATAGTACCAAGCTGCATCTGGATTGGTTTTGCCATCTACTTCAATACTATAGTAGTTGCAAGTACCTTTCCAACCGCAACTGGTGTGAGTATTACTATCTTTGAAATACTCTTTGTCGAGACTATCTTCTGGGAAATAGTGATTGTTTTCTACTACTACAGTTCGATCGCTTTCAGCTAATGTAGCTCCGTTCCAGGTTGCTTTTGTCATAGGGATTTTGGATTTTGGATTTTGGATTTTGGATTGGGGATTGTCTGCGAATGTTCTAATACTGGGTAGTTTAAGAGATGAAGATTTAATAACTTGCGTAGGTTGGGTAGCAGCCCTCGTAACCGAGAGCCTTTTTGCTGAGGCAAACGCTACGCGAACGCCCCGAAATAACCCAACGCTCTAGGAAGGTTGGGTTTTCTCCGAAGGGAGACGCTTCTGCTAAGGCAGAGGCTTCGCCAACGCGTTAGCGTAGCTTGCGCTTTGCGCTTACGAGGCTCAACCCAACCTACAGATGTGGATGTTATTAAATCCCCATTCCTAAATTAGGCTACCATTTGAACCGAACTCTCAACTCCCAACTAATAGAATTATTTAGAGCTAACTGATGCTCTAATCAGATCTGCTACCAAATCAGCACTGTTGGGGATGCTCAATGCGCGGGTGTTATCCGCCATTTGCTGCATCCGTTGGGGATCTTTGAGGAGATTTAGCACTTCTGTGGCTAGTAATTGAGCGTTGAGTTTGTCTTGGCGAAACATGATGCCACCACCCGCAGCCACGATTACTTCTCCATTGTAATATTGATGATCCTCAGCCGCATAGGGATAGGGAATCAAAATCGAAGGTGTGCCAGTAATCATCAACTCATTGATAAATGCTGCACCAGATCTGCCGATCGCCAAATCTGCCCGTTGCATTAATGCTGCCATCTCATTATAAAATGGTAGAACGATATATTGTGGGTTTTGGATGCGATCGGGTTCGGTATCTTTCGCGCCGATGATATGGACGATCGTCGCACCAGCATTCAACCAGGTAGGAGCGCATTCTCGCACCATCTTATTGAGGTCTACCGCGCCCTGAGAGCCACCCACAATGATGATTAGGGGAGAATCCTGGGGGACGGGTAAATCGAGCTGCTGAGAGAACAGGAATTGCTCGCGGCAAGGTGTACCGAGATAGACTGTTTTGGCACGGGGGATATACTTACTCGCCACATTAAAGCCGATGACAACCCTAGTGCAAAAACGACTTACCGCACGGGTAACTTTACCTGGGAGTGCATTTGATTCGTGGAGAAAGACGGGTAAACCAAGGGAACGAGCAGCGAGAATTGTTGGTGCAGAAATATAGCCCCCAGTGGTAAACACACCCTGAAATTTACCATCTTTGAGTAGCTTGCGTACTTTGAAAATACCGCCAATCAATCCCGACAGGGTTTTAATCGCCCCAGAAATCGATCGACCTTGAAACCCACTGACGCGGATAATATGTAGTGGGCGATATGCTTCGGGAACTAATGTAGATTCCAACCTGTCGGGTACTCCCAACCATTCTATGTCATATTCCGATAGCTTTTCGGCAACTGCGATCGCGGGAAATAAATGTCCCCCAGTACCGCTTGCTGCAATGAGTAGCTTGGTAGTTTTCTCGGACACTGTTTTGATTCCTCAGCAGCAACGGAGTCATTTTAGCCGATATCTGCGACTAAGTGCTACTCGTTGGCAGAGCCTCTCCCTTTGGAGAATCGAATCGCTTAGGTTATTCTAGAAGTACGATCTCTGCACCAGAGATTACCCCAACGATTGTCATCTCCATCGTCACCCTACCTATGTTGTCCCAAATCATCCATCGTTTTCGCCCGCATTCAACCAAATTTTGCTCCCAACTAGCAATTTCCCTAATGGTGACGGCGCATGGCATCCTCCCTGCTAGTGCAAATACCCCTGCTACTGCTCCTGTTGCACTAAAGACAATTCTCACCAATATCGATACTGCTGCAAATAGTCGCCAGTTGCCTACATTGCTGCGTTACTATGGTGCCAATTTCAATCCCGGCGATGGTTTGACTAGAGCGACTTGGCAACAGTCATTGGGTCAATTTTGGCAAAGTTATAGTAATCTCAAATACACTACCACCATCGCAAGTTGGAAACCCGACGGCAATGGCTATACAGCGGAAACTGTCACCAAAATTACTGGTACTCAGCAGACGAATGGCAGAACTCAAACTCTCCAAGCCACGATTAAATCCCGTCAAAAAATAGCTGGCGGGCAAATCGTCGAGCAACAAATTCTCCAAGAGCGTACTCAGGTATCTAGCGGCTCGCAACCACCGACAGTGGATCTAACTCTACCTGACAAGCTCCAGACTAATGCTGAATATAATCTAGATGCGATCGTCCGCGAACCCCTAGGTGAAGATGTGCTCCTAGGTGCAGTTGTCGAGCAACCGATTTCTGCTGATGGTTATGGCAAAGCCAGCGATTATAAATTGGAGTTACTCACCGCTGGTGGTTTATTCAAAATCTCCCGCGCTCCCGGCAAATCCGGCGATTACTGGTTCTCTACTGTATTTGTTCGCCCCAGTGGAATGACAACTCTCACCCAAAGAGTGCGGGTGGTAAAGGCTCCGTAAATCTTATATCCCTAGATCTACCCATCATATCCCCGACTTCTGGGAGAAGTCGGGGATATTGCGTCTTAGGGAATTTTGGATTTTGGATTTTGGATTTTGGATTTTGCAATCATGCGGAGGGAACCTCCGCGTGATTGCATCCGCAAATTCATTTGTTCGCGGAGCGTCTGCCTGCGCAGAGGGCGGTGGAAGACTAAGCACCAGGGTTTTTGCATTCTTCTTTCCTTGTATGAAACCACCCTGCGTAGATTGCTGGTGAGGAGGGCGGGTTTGAACGAATCTCTAGTAAAAGCGTCATCGTTGGCGTAGCCTACCGGAGGTAATCTCATAAACCCGCCCCTACAGTCCCGTCCCCCCGTCTCCCCGTCCCCCCGTCCCCCCGTCCCCCCGTCCCCCCATCTCCCAGTCCCCCCGTCCCCCC
>JANOPX010000023.1:0-6795 GCA_031422115.1 Chamaesiphon sp. VAR_4_metabat_408
CCCCCCTCTGGCAATTTCTATGGTAAATGTAGTGGCAGAATATTCAACTACGACCGATCGTCGAGTAGCATTAGACCCAATTATTGCCGCGATCGATATTGGTACCAATTCGGTACATATGGTCGTAGTGCGAATTAAACCAGACTTACCAGCCTTTAGTATTATCGCCCGTGAGAAGGAAACAGTGCGGTTGGGCTATAGAGACCCCCAAACTGGAAACCTCACCCCAGCGGCGATGCTAAGAGCCATCACTGCCCTCAAACGGTGCCATGAGATCGCCAAAAGTCTCAATGTGAACCATATCATCGCTGTCGCCACCAGTGCGGTACGAGAAGCTCCCAATGGGAACGAATTTGTCCGCGCCATCGAGACAGAATTGGGGTTGTCAGTCAATCTGATTTCGGGACAAGAAGAAGCTCGACGCATCTATCTAGGCGTATTATCTGGAGTCGAATTTCACAATCAACCCCATCTAATTGTCGATATCGGCGGCGGCTCGACAGAATTGATTCTCGGCGATGGTCGCGAACCCCGCACCCTCAGCAGTAGTAAAATTGGTGCAGTGCGGCTGACATCTGAATTTATCACCCAGAATCCCGTCAGCGATTCGGAGTATAACTATCTCCAAGCTTATGTTCGCCGCCAATTGCAACGTCCAATTGAAGAAATTTTTGATAATCTCCAGCCAGGAGAAGTACCCAAAATGGTTGGTACTGCGGGGACAATCGAAACCCTCGCCGCGATGCTTAATTTAGATAAACAGGGGAATGTCCCCAACCGCGTTCATGGTTGCATGATTCATCTTCATGAATTGCGTAACCTAGTCAATCGATTGCGCCGGATGACGATTGCCGAACGCAGTACCATTGCGGGGATGTCCGAACGACGAGCGGAAATTATCGTTGCTGGAGCTGTAGTGCTCCAAGAAGCAATGGCGATGTTGAAAATGACATCTCTATCTGTGTGCGAGCGCAGTCTCCGCGAAGGCGTTGTGGTTGACTGGATGTTGACTCATGGTTTGATCGAAGATAGATTGAAATTTCAGGGGTCGATTCGCGAGCGGAGCGTACTCAAAATTGCTGGTAAATATGGCGTAGATATCGAGCATAGTCAACGAGTTGCCAAACTTGCCGTGAGTCTATTCGACCAATCTTACGGTCATATTCACCATTGGGATTCTAGCGTGAGACAGTTGCTTTGGAGTGGGGCAATCTTGCATAATAGCGGTCACTTTGTCAGTCATGATGCCCACCACAAACATTCATATTATCTAGTGCGATATGGGGAGTTATTAGGTTATACAGAAGGTGAAATCGATGCGATCGCCAATATCGCCCGTTATCACCGCAAAAGTCCACCCAAGAAGAAGCATCAAAATCTCCAGAATCTCTCAAAACAACAACGATCGATCGTCTCTCAATTGAGTGCAATTTTACGCATCGCTGTCGCTCTAGATAGACGGAGAATTGGGGCAATATCAGGGGTTAGTTTACTATTCGATCTGGCAAAGCATCAGTGTGAATTGGTGTTTTTTCCGGCAGATACTAATGATGAATGTGCCTTAGAATGTTGGAGCTTGGATTATAAGAAACCTGTATTTGAAAGTGAGTTTGACATCAAATTGTCGATCGAACGGGGGCGTTAAATAAGTAATAAGTAATGAAATTTTGTTGCAGGGATTCATCCCCCGTTACAAAGAAGCTCTTACTTTTAGAGAGAAGATTTAGACCATTGGTACTTGCTAATACTCGCATTCTAGATTTCTAGTGATGAGGGTGGGTTTTGTTCTATATTTATTAAAAATATCGAGAGTTTCTTGCTAAACCCACCCCTTGTATCTTAAAGAGAGATAGGCAATCGATCGGCACCAGTCAATCGATCGGCACCAGTCAATCGATCGATACCAGTCAATCGATCGGCACCAGTCAATCGATCGGCACCAGTCAATCGATCGGCACCAGGCAATCGATCGATACCAGTCAATCGATCGGCACCAGGCAATCGATCGGTAGCAGTCAATCGATCGATACCACAAACATCAAGAAACCATGCAAGTTGCAACCGCACCAGTCCAAGATCTGCGAAAGTGAGAGTGAGAACATCAGAAATCGGTGAAGTTGGCCCACCCCTTAGACTAGTTTCAAGTCTGCCCTTGTAGATAAGCTCCCATAACTGATGATAGGCACATTCAAAGCTGGACAGTATCTTAGGCAATCGCGAACGCGAAAAGCCTGCAATTACAAGGTTAGTTAACAGCCTGTCAAGTTCTTTAATCATTATATCGCGGCCCAATCCAGGCTGGTTTTGTATCGTTGGTTGCCCTCTAGTGGTGTAGATGGAGAAGGCATAAATGCGCTCAAAAATGGCAATGCCCAAATTCGTTGACTCCAAGGTAATGGTAATAATACTTGCATCACTTGCCACCGCACACCACTACTTTTAACTGTGTGCTTATGACTGGATTTTACAGCATCTCGGTAGATGCAGGAGTCCCCAAATTTTCTTACCCCATCGTCGTTCTAATGTCTCATCAATGCCGATGACAATCCCTAATTCTGGACTTAATAATCCCACTACCATAGATAATAAAATTTGTGCCCCTGCCAATCTACTCCAACCTACTCGGTTCAAGATTCTGTAGTAATTACTATATTGTTTTGCCTGTCCCAATCCGAGGGTTTCTACTACTCTACTGACTGTGCGCTTTCCTCTACAGAGTATGGCGGACACCAGCATCTGTTCTGCTGGTGTCCCAGCTTCTTTGTTGCTTGAATAAGACTTTAAATGGTGCTAGCACTACTGACACTTGAGATGGTAGGGTAAACATTAGTTTTATTGAAAAGTTATGGAGTAGAGTTTACCATTAGGGCGTAACTCTACTCCATTTTTCCGCAATTTGATTTGCTGCCTCAATTCTGTTCGCTCTCACTTGGCGATCGAATCCTCACCTGGCGATCGAATCCTCACTTGGCGATCGAATCCTCACCTGGCGATCGAATCCTCACTTGGCGATCGAATCCTCACCTGGCGATCGAATCCTCACCTGGCGATCGAATCCTCACCTGGCGATCGAATTCTCACTTGGCTATCTCTAGTCAGCTACGATCGGACTCGATCGAATCCCAAATGTCCAAAGTCGAGTTTGAGAAGTCGGGGATATAGCGTAATTCTAAAAAGTCTAGTTTCTAATCGTTATTAGGATACTCGGCAATGCAATTAAAATCTCGATCGTAAATCTCAAATTTTGATTCAAATCCAGCTCTTTGTAATGGCTCGAAGAGATATCGAAGGATGCTTAATATTTCAGATCGATCGCCTGCAACCGATCCGCTGATATCCCAACTATTCTTTTCACTTGCTATTCGAGTTTCAAATTCATAGTCTGCTGTTCTAATGTACAGTGTTTGATGCCGATCGAACTGACTTCGATAAATATAAACCTCCGTCTTCGATAGCCCCAAGTGACTTGTCAATATCTCCGCAATCTTGGCTAATCCAGTAGTTGAGAAGATCGATCCATAAACATTATTCGTTGCAGGTAATTCATTCATTCTGTCGATCGTCTTTCAAAGATATTTAAACAGACAATATTCATCTTTGATTTAAAAAACACATTACCAGTCTTCCAGCCAGTAAACAACTTCAGAAGTTGCCGGATCGATCGCCACACCATATACATCCGAATGCTTCCAGTTGTATGTTGGTGCGCCCCTAGTATCTTCTAGTACCAAAAGTTTATAGTTGCTCGGAAAACTTACCCCAGTTGATTCCCCAATATAAGATTTATAAGTATATTCAACTTTCATCCCCGTAGGGCTATCCTCTTCTGTTGGGCTATTATTTTTAGCTCCAGGGATATACTTGCGTTTGGCTTGCTTGATAAACTCAGCCTCAATTATTTCAATCTGTTCTGGATCTAGCTTCATTCGCAATTGTAGAAATGTCGCACCTTGCAAGAAACCAGGTAAGTAATAAAGACGTACATTTTTTGCATTAGCAGGGACTTGAAGCGGGAAATGCTTCACCGTCAATGAATTATCGAATTTAGCCAGAATCGCCCCGTACTGAGATGGATCGGTAACTGGTTTCAAACCTTCATCAAAATCGCGCCCAATTAGATAAATCAAACTAACTATTGCTAGAGAGCACGTGATTAACACTACTTGAATTATCTTTTCGACTATCGACATATTCTACCTATCGATCTTACCATTGCAAAGAGCCTGCGGTGTCACCTTGCGATCGCTTCAATTGGGCATCCTGCTCGAACCATTTGATAATCTGTTGAGGAGTAAGATCGTCTACATTCACCTGTTCTTCTTCAGCTATTTGTTGTAAAAGTCTGAGGGAAGAAATAGTGATTCTAGTCAAAAATTTCTCATGGGTAGATAGCAACGCTGCTTGCACATCTAGAGCTTCCGATTGGGTTAGATATTTTTCTTCATTCATAGGAATTTAGACTATTGTGAGATTATTTTTTGTCTTTCAGCTAGTCGCTCTGGGGTATTCAATCGAGAAGCAATGGGGACATATCCCCGACTTCTCAGAGAAGTCGGGGATATTGCGTAATTCTAGAAATCCAGTTTTCAAGCATTCTGAATATAACTAAGACTACCTGTTTTGAACATCGATCGTAATTTTTGCCATATAAATTGGTGATTAATTATTAGTCGTCGAAATCAGATAACCACATTGATGCTCTCCATCCACAAGCCAGTGGGTGCGCTCGATTTGACAATCTTCTAATGCAGCCGCGAACATTTTTAGTTCGTGTCCGCATACAGCCGGAAATGAGGCTGCAACTTGGGAAATAGCGCAGTTATACTCAGTCAGGATGACTTTATCATTTTGTCCATCCAAGGGGTGATACTCAGCCATATAACCCTCTTGGCGACGCAATTCGACTAGCTTTGCTACTCTGTCGAGTAATGCACCCTTTCCCAACTGCTCCCGATAGTCAATACTCTTCTTTTGCCAATGCTGCTGAAGCATCTTCCCTGCTTGCTCGTAACCGAGATTTTCCACCAGGGTATCGAGGAAGGATAGCACAAACCTGTCGTACTGATTTGGAAACCGATCGCGCCCTTTTGGACTAAGCTGATAGATATGCTGAGGTCTACCAGTTCCCGCCAATACTGACTGATAAAAAATCAACCCCTCCGCCTGCAAATCTTTGAGATGGCGACGAATCGCTTGGGGGCTAATATTCAGCACTGTCGCCAAATCCTGCGCCGTAGCTTGAGCCTGTTTGAGAAGATATTCGAGGATATCCTGTTTGGTGGAAGTCTGCTGCTCTATCATCATATAGGTGCTGGAGTTGGGGGAAAAGTCACTCGCCGACACAAAATCGAAACTTTTTGGTTAATTTATGGCTTTGACAACGACTATGTTGTTAAAGTACCCTAGAATATAGTTAAACAATCAACCAGTTGTTTTAGTATACGATATTTTGTCTGTCCCAGTTCAGACACATTAATTATCCTTAATTTTAGAGAGACATAGGCGATCGATGAGTACTATAGTTCAAAACTTAGTTAATCAACCTTACAAATACGGCTTTGTCACCGATATCCAGTCGGATAAGATTCCCCGTGGCTTGAGCGAGGATATCGTGCGGTTGATTTCATCCAAGAAGGATGAGCCAGAATTTTTGCTCAACTTCCGGCTCCGCGCCTATCGTCAGTGGTTGAAGATGACCGAACCTACCTGGCCACATGTAGACTATCCAGCGATCGACTACCAAGATATTATCTATTATTCCGCACCAAAGCAAGCCGCCAAGAAATTGGATAGTTTGGATGAAGTAGATCCTATCCTGCTCGAAACCTTCGAGAAATTGGGGATTTCCCTCAACGAGCAAAAGCGATTGGCGAATGTGGCTGTAGATGCAGTATTTGATAGCGTATCGATCGGCACCACATTTAAGGCAGAATTAGCCAAAGAAGGAGTCGTATTCTGCTCGATTTCCGAAGCAGTCAAAGAGTACCCCGAATTAATCGAGAGATACTTGGGTAGCGTGGTACCGATCGCCGATAATTATTTTGCAGCCTTAAACTCCGCCGTATTTAGTGACGGTTCCTTTGTCTACATTCCCAAAGGTACCAAATGTCCGATGGACTTATCCACCTATTTCCGCATCAATAGCGGCGATAGCGGACAATTTGAACGTACCCTAATTATCGCCGATGAAGGTGCATCAGTCACTTATCTCGAAGGTTGTACCGCACCCGCATTCGACACCAACCAACTTCACGCCGCCGTCGTCGAATTAGTCACCCTAGATAACGCCGAAATCAAATATTCCACCGTCCAAAATTGGTACGCAGGCGACGAAACAGGTAAAGGCGGAATCTACAACTTCGTCACCAAACGTGGCTTATGTAAAGGTGTCAATTCCAAGATATCTTGGACACAAGTAGAAACAGGTTCCGCCATCACCTGGAAATATCCTAGCTGCGTCTTAGTCGGCGACAATTCAGTCGGCGAATTCTATTCCGTCGCCCTCACAAATAACCTCCAACAAGCAGATACCGGAAGCAAAATGGTGCATGTGGGCAAAAATACCCGCAGCACAATCATCTCAAAAGGTATCTCCGCAGGTAAATCAAAAAATAGCTACCGTGGATTAGTTAAAATGAATCCCACCGCCAAAGGAGCGCGAAATTACTCCCAATGTGACTCGATGCTAATTGGCGACAGAGCGCAGGCGAACACCTTCCCCTACATCCAAGTCCAAAACCAAACCGCCAGAGTCGAACACGAAGCATCTACTTCTAAAATTGGTGAAGATCAGTT
>JANOPX010000024.1:0-2610 GCA_031422115.1 Chamaesiphon sp. VAR_4_metabat_408
CCAGATTTGAGTGCGGGGGTTAAATAGTAGGGTGATGACACCCGTTAACGGATCGATGCTGGTGAGGTCAGAACCCTTGTGACGATTGCAAGGCAAGCAGGCTAGGACTAAATTATCATCGGTACTTTCGCCGCCATGTTTGAGGGCGATAACATGGTCTACTTCATGGCTGTACATCGAAAAAGTTTGATGAATTCGGCAGTATTCACATGCTCCTGATGCCCGTTGATTGACTAATTGGCGGAGTGTTGCAGACAGATAGGTGGTCATTAATGCTAGTTTTGAGGCGTAGTCTGAAGTGTGGCATAAGCTTTGATTTTGAGGAAGCCGATGAGGGTATCGAGTTGTTGGTATAAGTCTATTTCGGCAGTTTCGGCGGCAGTTAGGACGATTTCATTGTTCTTTTGGAGGAGGGTTTGCAGCCGCGATTGAGATGCTTCAGATACTTTGAAATTAATAATCTGCGCTGAGGTGGGACGAGCGACTAAAAAGTCTAGAATCTCTTGGTAGGTTACGGATGTACCAATCGAATTGACATTAGGAGTCATTGGCGCAGCCTCTATCTGTGCCTCTTGCAAGCTACCGCCAAATCCAGAAGCCTCTCCCGTGCCGAAGGCAGGTCTTCGACCAATGGAGAATCGATCTGGAGTGGTTTGCTCTAATAATGTGGTCGCAATCAGGCGAGTAAAGAGATCGGAAAATTGGCTTTGGAATGGAGCTAGGCGTTGAGCGAGATCGTCAGGGATATCGATTGTGATTTGAGCCATAGTACCTGTCTAAATGAGTGGATTTAGTTCAGTATCGATCGCACACTCTATCTTTTAGACTAACACATATGCCTTGACTTTTGTTCTGGTTAATCCGGTATATTGGAGTTTTTGCAAGTCTGAAGAGCCGCGCATATCTCGTGCATGGAGGAAGACTCGATCGATACTAGAGCCTTGAGCTTTGTGAATGGTAAGACAATAAGCATAGGGGCAATAGTCATAAGCTTTGTCTAAGTCGGCGGCTTTGTACCATTCTTTTTTGGCTCGATATTCTTTGATTAGTTCTTGTCTTTTTAGTTCTGATTCTGGGGTGAGAATTTTGAGTTTGTGACGCGCACCGCCTTCGGAGAGTACGGGAATTTGATACCAGCTAAATTGAGCATTTCGATCGATCTGAGAGTCTCCAGTGACTTCGCATTCTTCGGAGTTGTTGATGATGATATTCCATTCCTTTTTCTTTTTGAGCGAACTTCTCGACTCTTGAGCCTTACCTTCTCGAAATACTGGCTTCTTGGCAATTAATCTGTCACCGATTTCAAAGGGTGAAGCATTTTCGCCCCATAATTGAACTCGAATCCAGTTATTTAATGATTCGGCGGTGTTATTGCGCCATACCAAAATTCGACAATAGTTTGGATCTGCTCTCCACTGTGGCGATTTAATCAGTTGAGCGGCTGCACTCAACCACTCTTGATATGGAAGACAGATAATCGATTCATCTGCGGTGGATTTGAAGGGATATAGATTGGTTTGATAGCGAGTTTCGGTTCTAATTTGTTCGGCTACTTTACTAATATCGCCGTCATATCTAACTACTTCAGTCAGAGTAGATTCGTGAGTGATAAGTGGGGTAATAGATACGATCGGTTCTGATTCGCCGACTGGGGGTAATTGAGCAGCGTCGCCGACAAATAGGACTTTAGTTCTGGCGAGGGTTGCTTTTTCAATGTCGGTAAAATTTGTCGAACTAATCATACTAAACTCATCGATAATTAGCACATCACAATCTACTTTACCTTTTGATTTGGTTGTGAATTCTTCGATGCCTGTCTCTTCATTCAACCTGGGTTGTTGCCCCAACAATTGAGCCACCGTCATGGCGTTAATCTTGATTCCAGCAATATTGGCGATCGATTTAATATTTTTCGTGGCTTTATTTGTCGGTGCAGCGACAACATAGTCGAGTTGTTGAGACTGCAACCACTTGATAAATTCGGCAATCAGAAAACTTTTCCCCGTACCTGCATATCCCACTAGTCTAAAATAACGGATACTTTTACTCCGCATGAACTTTTGCAGCTCGACAAAAGCTTGCTGTTGAGATGCTGTTAGTTGAATCTTGTTTGATTCTGCGGGCGGCGGTGAGTCTAAATTATGCGCTGTTACTCCTGATTCTATTTCCCATACTGATAGAGTGAGATCTAGCTTTTCCAGTAGTGTCTTTTGCTGGCTTCGATCCAATTGTTCGTGTAGAACGATTAGTTTTTCGATATAATTTTCTAGGGATTTTGATAGGGGTTTCATATTTTTATATATAGGTGCAAGGAGATGAATGTATATATATCGATCGTAAATGATTTACAAGATTTTTTAACCGCAGAGGCGCAGAGGGCGCAGAGAATCAGAAGTCAAGATCTAGTTTTTCAAATAGGATTGCTATAATAGCACAAAAATACTATAATAGTCTCAGGACTGATAATTAAAAATCCTCTCCCTTGTAAGTTATGATTCCTCTCCAACTATCGCTTAGAAATTTCCTCAGTTATAACGAAGCTAATTTAGATTTTAGCGGATTGAGTACCGCTTGTATTTGTGGTGCGAATGGTGCGGGGAAATCTTCACT
>JANOPX010000025.1:0-7194 GCA_031422115.1 Chamaesiphon sp. VAR_4_metabat_408
CCCCCACACGCGGGGGTTCGCCCCCCCCTCTCTTTTTTTTTTTTTTTTCTGGGGGTAACCCCCAAAAAAAAAACGACGCTCCCAAGCTTGGGAGAGGGGCTGGGGGTGAGGGCAAAGGATTCCCAAACGCCGACTCTTACAAATATCCTTGAACTAAAAAGTCGGCACCGATTTGTTGGATTGTTAATCTTTCTAAGATTAGAGCTTCGGACATCGATCGAATCCCCAAATCGCCAACTGGGGAAGGTGCGCTGACACCGCCAATAATTTTGGGGGCGATGAAAGCTAGTACTTTCTGGATTACACCGTCGTCGATCGCCCGCGCAGCCAAAGTACCCCCACATTCCCATAGTACCGAGAGGAAGCCTCGATCGTAAAGATGCTGCATGACTTGGCTTGGAGAGGGATCGTCTAGCTCCAAAATCTGCACCCCTCGATCGCGCAATCTGAGCTGCATTTCTGGATTCGCCCCCTTGGAGGTCACAATCAGGGTTGATGCCATGCTGGTGTCCCATAGAGTCGCCTCTGAGGGCACATCTAGCTGACGAGTCATCACTACTCGCAATGGATTGGGTGCATCGAGTTGATGGCTGGTGAGGTAGGGATTGTCTTGGCGGAGTGTATTACCGCCAATAATTACCGCATCACAACCCGCACGGAGATGATGGACGTATTTTCGCGCTAGTTCGCTCGTTACCCAAGTGCTATGTCCGCTATCGGTAGCAATTTTACCATCGAGAGTCATGGCATATTTTAGGATGCCGAGGGGACGATGATGAACGATTCGCTGAATAAATCCTTCGTTTAATTCTTCACACATGGCTGCTTCTAAGCCAACCAGCACCTCAATTCCAGCTTTTTTTAGCGTCGTAATTCCCCCACCCGCTACGAGTGGATTGGGATCTACCATCCCAATGAAAACTTTTTTGATGCCCGCCGCTACTACAGCCTTAGCACATGGGGGCGTTCTACCGTAGTGATTGCAAGGTTCGAGACTAACGTAGATTGTCGCGCCTTCTGCCCTATTTCCCGCTTCCCGCAGGGCAAATACTTCTGCATGGGGTTGCCCTGCTCCTGGGTGAAAACCTTCGCCAATAATCTTACCATCTTTGACCACTACCGCACCTACGAGCGGATTGGGTGCAGTTTTACCCCAAGCTTGTTTGGCAAGATCTACGCATCGCTGCATCATTTGGCGATCGAATTCTGTAAATTTCATGGTGAGGGGTGAGGGGTGGTAGGGTGGTAGGGTAGGAGGGTGGTAGGGTATGAGGGTAGGAGGGTGGCGGGGTAAAGCCTTATTTATACCCATTGTTTACCAATCCCCCTGACCCCTGACCCCGAATAATGACAACTTCTAGAGAAACTGTTATTGTAAAGAAATATTGCGATGTCTACCCCTGGGATCTAAATTTATGGCAGGTTCTCCCCGCAGCTTGTCCGATGCGACTTCGACTACGATATTTTGTGATTTTGATGGCCCAGTTGTAGATGTATCCGATCGCTACTACAGTACTTACTATCTAGCATTAGCAGACACTGTTCAATTTTACCCGGAATCATCACAGGGGCTAGAAGATCTGAGGATCCAGCCAAATCTACAGGTTTTGAGCAAAGAGCAATTTTGGGAAATGAAGCAAAACCGCATTCCCGATCGTGAAATTGCCCGCCAATCTGGTTTACAAGCTGAGGAAATCGACTTTTTTATCCGTCGGGTGGTCAAAATTGTCAACTGCTCAGATCTACTCCAAGAAGATAAAATTCAGATCGGTGCTAGTTGGGCATTAAAGCTACTGCATTCTGAAGGGTTTCGACTAGTGTTGGTGACACTCAGAGATCGCCATGAAGCTACTCAGATGCTGGAAAAATATGGAGTACTGGGGTTGTTCTCCGGTATATATGGTAGCGATAATTGTCAAGCTGCGTACCAAAATCAGACAGAACTCAAAACTCAATTCCTCGCTCGCGCCATTGCGGAGTGCGACTCTCAGGCGAGCCGCAATGGTGCTTGGATTGTCGGCGATACTGAGGCGGATATTCTGGCGGGAAAAGCGATGCAGATTCGCACTGTAGGTTTGACTTGTGGGATTCGCAGCTATCACCAGCTCAGTCAGCTCAAACCAACAACGATCGAAACTGACTTACTCTCGGCTGCTCGTTATTTGGTAGAAATCAATTTGCCTCAATTATGTGCCCAATGTGGGTAAAATTTAGATGCTAAAGTTCGGTGATATTACGGACATTTAGTTTGGATCTCAACTTTGCTTCTTCTGATTGTTTCGATCGCTGTTCTAAAGAGGATGCTGTCACGACTTTAGCACGATTTTTGGCATTAAACCGCACTTCTAGTAGCACAATCAGCAGGGTAGCTAAAAAGGCACCAGACATCCCGCCTAATAACAAGAACAAAAGCTTCATTGATGGAGCTGGTTCTTTGGGGACGGAAGCTTTATTAATAATTCTAGCAGTAGCCCTGTCGTTATTTTCGGCAAGCTGCAATTCTTTGAGTTTCTTTTGCAAATTTTGGTAGGTACTTTGAGGAATTTCTAGTTTCCGTTCCAACTCTCGCTGTTGCTGTTCTAGTTGGGGTAAAGCTTTTACCCGTTGTTCGTAATTAGTTCGAGAATTTTGCAGGGAAGTAAGTTTTTGAGCCGAACCCAGCCGTTGTACATCTGAGGCTAGAAAGTTGGCAATTAGTGTTTGGCGGAGTTCGCCAATCTGTAACAATCCGCGATTGGGGGAAGTGCGCTCGCCACCAATTTCGATAATCTGTTTTTGTAATAAATTTTTTAAGTTAGTTTTCTTGGCTTCTAGATCGACGATTGCTGGGCTAGCATTCTCGAATAGACTGCGCTTGACTGCTAATTGCCGTTCGATGTCTTGTAGCTCTGTTAGGGTGGCTTTGACAGCAGGTGATTGACTTAAGGCACTAGCAGAGATGCCATCCTGAGAATTTAGAGCTGCTTGTTGCCTAAGTTGATTTGTTTGGGCGGTTTCTCGATCGAGTTCTGCTCGAACGCCATCGATTTGGGTATCTAAATTACCAATTGTGGCAACAGCAGATCTACTTTCTTCGGCTAGATTGACGATATTATTTTTTTGTTTAAATAGTTTTAATGCTTCCTCTGCTCCTTTCACTGCTGCTTGATTTGCGGGGATTTGCTTGGCGATCGATTCCCGCAGAGATCGAGCCTCACCACGATTGATGAGAATATCATTTTCTAGATAAACATCAACGATCGTATTTACGATTGCCGCAGCTTCTTCAGGCTTACCACTTTTATAGGTAATTTTTAATACATCTGCCCCACCCACAATTTGCAGTTTGAGGGATTTTTCTAATGCTTCAACTTCTAAGGGTTTACCTGCAATATCTTTGAGTTGAAGTTTCTCGATCGCTTTTTGTAAAATTGGCGGCGATGAAATTACTTCCATCTGGGTACTAATCGGATTTTGACTGGCTACCAAAGATTTTAGATCTACCGTTCCTTCCTGAGCATTTGGCAATACACTAGAACCGATCGCACTAAACGTAGGGCTTTTGAATAATAACTTGCCTGCTGCTTCATAGGATGGCTTGAGTAGTGTTGTGGCAAAAGCACTCGCTCCAACTGTCACCACAAAAATGCCCGCAGCAGGCAGCCAATGTCGCCTGACTGCTGATAGATATTGGCTCAAATCTAGATCGATCGATTCTCGATATTTCTGAAATAGTTGAGACTCACTGACTTCTTTAGATCTACTGAAAAATTTGGAGATGTGAGAAAATCTCGAATCATCAGAAAACATCGAATCATCAGCAAACATCCCAGAATTCGATGTTCTAGACTGTTTTGATGTTTTGGCTTTCTGTTCGGATGATTTGCGTGAAACAGTCATTAAATCGACCTCATGGGTGAGTCTATCGGGAAATCGTGGGCAGCCGATCGTAGTTTAGCCTGTTAGCAAGAATATTTGCTACTAATAAATGGCGGATCTTACCGAACCGCTCTTGCTGTAAATGGCTGAAGTGCATTCTCAGACAGCATTTAATCGTTTCTTTGTCTGTGATCCGATCCGGATATTTGATGGATGCTGGTAATTTCAGCGGATTTTAGAGTATGCTTTCTTATCAAGATTTTGGGTTAGAGCATGAATACAAAAGTAGATGCAATTACGAGAATTGCCACCGAGTCAGATATCGATGGGATTCTACAGCTTCAGTCACAAAACCTCTATGCTAATTTATCGGGTGATGAATTGGCGGATGGATTTGTGACAACACCTTTTACTCCTGAGTTAATTCGCGCTCTCCTCGCTCAAGATGGGGCATTTGTCGCCGAATCTGAGGCGGGAATTGTGGGGTATATACTTGCAGGAGGATGGGATTTCTATGCTCAGTGGGAGATTTTTAGACTGATGGTTGCGCGTTTACCAGAGTTGCGCTTTCAGGGTGAGAAGATAATGGTCGATCGCAGTTTTCAGTATGGCCCAGTTTGTATCGATCGAGCTGTACGTGGTAGTGGGATCTTACCACAATTATTTGCAACCATGCAGTCTAGTTTTACACCTAGGCTACCGATTGGGGTTACATTTATCAATCAGCTCAATCATCGATCGTTAGCAGCACATCATCGCAAACTAAACTTTGAAATCATCGATGAGTTTGAATTTAATAGCGGTCATTTCCACACTTTAGCATTTTCAACCAAATCTTGAAGATATGACTTTAGATCCAACTATTCTCATTTGTCAACATTTAACTTGCCGAAAACAAGGAGCGGCGAAAGTCTTGGCGGTTTTTAAAAATACTGAGCTAAGTTACGTCACCATCGAAGGTTGTGGGTGTCTGGGGCGATGTGGTAATGGCCCAAACGTATTAACATTGCCCGATCGAACGTGGTACGATCGAGTTCGTCCCGAAGATGTGGGATCGATAACCTGTCGATATATAAGTAGGTAGGTGCAATCATTTGTAAAATAGATTATGCCTAAAACTAGCATATCCAAAATATGCTGAAATGCAGGAGGAAATTTTAGTTATCGCCCAAAGATCGTAGGGGTGGGTTTATGCAAGCAACAATCGAGCCTGCCATTAACCTCAAACAAAACCCACCCTCCCCACCAGAATATTGAGTCTACAATGAAATGCAGGGCGTTATTTGTGGAGAGGGCGGGTTTCGATCTAGATATTTTAGTTATCACCCAAGGTTGCTAGCTAAACCCGCCCCTACAACCCGCCCCTACGAACCCATCTGAATCTGCAAACTCTGTGGATGGGCGAGATCCCCAGTAAATACTACACCGCGATCGTTGGCATGAAGATGCCGGAGGATCTTGTAAATAGCCTCAACCTGTTCTGGTGCGCCCACTTTAGCCGCCAATTCTACCAACGTAACCGGAGCCGATAGCTCGCCCAATTTCTGCACCACATCAGTTTGAAGCTGGAGAATGACAGCCGCAGCTTTTTTACCTGCTTCTACCCCTGGTTGGTGATAGGCATTGACATTCACCACCGACGCATACAAGCCCACCGCTCGCTCGTATAGAGCGATTAGAGCACCGACAGTTTGTGGGGTGACAGCAGGGATGGTGACAGTTATCGAGTCGCGCTGATTGTCGTATAGAGCTTGACGAGTGCCTTGGAGAAAGCCAGAGAGATAGTCACCACTAGTGACACCTGGATCTAGTTCGATCGATTTGCCCTCTCGATCGTGCAATACTTCGATAAAAGTGAGGAAGAAATTCGCCACACCTTCGCGCAATTGTTGCACGTAAGCGTGTTGATCTGTCGAGCCTTTATTTCCGTAGACGGCGATACCCTGGTACACTTTATTACCATCGAGATCGTCTTCTTTGCCCAGAGATTCCATCACCAGTTGTTGGAGATAGCGGCTAAATAATAGCAAACTGTCTTTGTAGGGTAAAACTACCATATCTTTCTCACCCTTGCCATTTCCCGACGCATACCAAGCGAGAGCGAGTAAGGCGGCGGGATTGGTTTTCAAATTGGGAATGCGGGTGGCGATATCCATCTCCATCGCTCCAGCTAACATCCCCTTGATATCGATGCCTTGGAGCGCGGCGGGGAGTAAGCCAACAGCGGATAATTCGGAAGTTCTACCGCCTACCCAGTCAGCCATTGGAAACCTGTCAATCCAACCTTGAGACTGAGCTACTCGATCTAGTTGACTCCCCGTACCAGTAATTGCCACCCCGTGCGCCGCAAAATCCAGCCCCTGAGCCTTGTAAACTGCTTGTACCTCCAACATCCCATTTCGGGGTTCGGGAGTGCCTCCAGACTTGGATATGACCATGACTAGAGTTGTCTTGAGATCGCGAATCTGACTGAGAGTGCGATCGATTCCCGCAGGATCGCTATTGTCGATAAAATGAGTAATTAATGCTGGTGGCTCTGGAGCGAGAGCTTCGGCGACAAATTGCGGCCCCAATGCCGAACCGCCAATGCCGATTATGATGAGATCGGTAAACTTGCCGCCTTGAGGTGGGTGAATTTCACCAGAGTGGACTTTGAGGGCGAATGCGGAAATTCGATCGATCGTCGTGGTAATCTCGCTAGCAATCGCTGGAGTCGGTGCGAGCGAAGGATTTCGCAACCAATAATGTCCTACCATCCGCTGTTCGTCAGGATTGGCAATCG
The DNA here is from genome assembly GCA_031422115.1 of Chamaesiphon sp. VAR_4_metabat_408. Classification (GTDB taxonomy): domain Bacteria; phylum Cyanobacteriota; class Cyanobacteriia; order Cyanobacteriales; family Chamaesiphonaceae; genus Chamaesiphon. The sequence goes on from JANOPX010000025.1 coordinate 6,641, forward strand.
CCCCTGCTTCGAGGGCTACCATATCTGCAAATGCCTTGACGAACTTGGATTCTAGTCGATCGAACAATCCATCATCGAACCGCATTCGGCTAATATCTACATACATCCCCAAACCTGGGTGATAATACAACCACTCTTGATACCGCTGCCATAAAACTGCACCTGCTACCATCAGTCAACCTCTTAAAATTTCGACTTATACTCATACACCTATTTTCCCCCCATTAGGCTCCGCCAATCGGTAGGTATAGACATCTTAATCTGCTGAGTGAGCCACGCGATCGATTTGGAGGGGTGTTAACATCCAAATACTCACATCTTGCACCAGTGATTAGAATTGCTAATTCTTCAACCCTAGGGTACCCACACGGGGCACCCCTACCCAATCAACCTGTACGGGTGCCCCGTCTTGTCGTTTTTTTATTGCGGGGGAAACCCGCAATAAAAACGACGCTTGTGGGTACCCTGGGTCTATGCTTTTACTAGTTTTCATGTATTGGTGCAAGATGTGAGAATATTAATTCGGCATTGCTGGATTGGCACCAGAATTCAGG